>JBBQCH010000139.1:0-9223 GCA_038318485.1 Geobacterales bacterium | reverse complement strand
AAAGAGCTGGTTGGAATCGCGTCGATTGGCGGTAATCAACCGGTTTGCCCAGAAGTCTGCCAACTGACGTTCGCGAAGGTCCGCCAGGGCGGTGACGGCCAGACTCTGGATGCTTTCTATCAGCGCGATGCGCAGCATTTGTGGAATTGCCCAGAGTTCGCCTATCGTAAGCGTGCGCACCAATTGATAGGCCTCTACATAGGCCAGGATATTCTCCACGTCCAGGCGCAGTCCGTTATGGGCAACCAGATCCTTGGCCAGACCGTAGATGCATGGCAGTCCCCGATAGGGACCGGAGGCCAGAACCGGCAGCTGCTTGTAAAAACTCTTTGGAAGGTTCAGCAGAACGTCACGGGCGTTACCTTCCAGAATGTACTCATTATCCAGGATCCAGTCGGCTGCCGGCGTGGCTTTCTGTTCCAGGCGGCTGGCCGCTGTAAGATCCACGCAGACCTGACGTACCCATTTACGGGATTGTTTTAGCCGCTTGAGCAGTTCGGTAGTGTGCTGCGGCTTAAAATCCAGCTGCTGTTCCCTGGCATGGCGCTGAGCGTGTTCAAGGATCTGTGCCGGGGTGAGCTTTACCGT
The DNA here is from genome assembly GCA_038318485.1 of Geobacterales bacterium. GTDB lineage: Bacteria > Desulfobacterota > Desulfuromonadia > Geobacterales > Pseudopelobacteraceae > JACRCG01. The sequence continues at coordinate 8,635 of JBBQCH010000139.1, read as the reverse complement.
GAGATCCCGCGACTCAAGCCGACGCTCGCGCTTGGGATGCATGACGAATAACACCGGAGGAATATCGCTGCTTTCTCGCAGCATGGCGACCGGCCGCTGCAAAGATTCGACCGGCGCCTGAAGTAACAGGACGGATTCCCCGGACATGAGCCAGCGGACATGATCTCGGATGATTTCAGGATCAACACCATACGCGGAACGTCGCAGCCAGAGAAGAGTTGCCAGGGCGCCGCTTGCGGCACAGGCCATAATGAGAGTCAGGGGAGTGAAAAAATACCAGCCATGAAACGGATCAATCAAGTCCAGCAGTTTAACTGACAAACCGCCGATAGCGCCGGACAGGCAGGCGACCAGGCAGATCCAGATGGCACGACGCCTCAGGAACGGATCGGTTGTATGGACACCTCCGTCCGGATCCCTGTAAACCAGAACGGCACGGCGATAGTCTTTTCTCGCCAGATCCACGAGGGCCTTGCGAGCTTCATCTTGTTTTGCGAAGTAACCAATAAGAATGCCTAATCCCACTATTTGTCCTTTATTAGTAAAAGTTTTCCAAATCTCCAGACATGGTGATGAATTTCACGTGACAGGATGGATTGGAAAGGAACCGTGCGGACTGTTCCAGGGAAATTAAAAAGCGGAGGGCATCACAAGGAGTCCTCCATTAGCAAAATCAAGTTTCAAAACCTGATTGTTCCTTGCCAGCCGATTCGTCAGGCTTGCGTTCAAGCTCTGCAATGACCTGGGCCCCAAGCAGCAGGATTACTGCTACAACCTCGATGAAGAGCAGTGCCACCACCGTTATGGTGATGGAGCCATAGATGACATTGATCTCGGATACGGCAGCGTAATACCAGGTCAGCAGACGGCGGGTAATCTCCCATAAAACCGTGGCGGTTATCCCGCCGATCAGTGCATGACGAAACCTGACCCGCACCGGCGGCATCACCAGATAGATGGAGGTGAGCATCAGCAATTCGCCGACTATTCCCAGAACGTACAGTGCCACACCGGTAGCGCCTCCAAGGTCCAGGCTCCAGTCAAGGATTGTCAGCTGCCTGTTCGCAAGTGTCTCAATTGCTCCTACAATGACTGAAACCAGAACAATGCCCAGTCCCATCAGAATAATGTAAGCATATGGAATTAAGGCGGAAACAAAAAAATTGCGCCGTTGAATCCTGACCCGCTGAAAAAAGATCACCGACATGGCGTTTTCAAGCATCGAAAAAGCTGTTGAACTGAAAAACAGCATCCCTAGAGAACCGATCAGACCGACCACCTTTCGGTGTTCAAGGAACGCTCGCGCCTGTTCGGTCAAAGTTGCCGCATAGCCGGGAACCAACATTTCCAGATAGGTTGACAGGGTGAGAATAAGCTGCTGTTCATTAATAAAGTTTGTCAGTACAATCAGGGCAATGATTGATAAGGGCACTATTGACAACAGGGTATAATAGGCAATGGCGCCGGACAGCAGAAGTCCCTGATTTCGCATGAATGAACGTACTACCCGCATCAGGAAGTCAAAAATGCGAAAAAACATCCGATATATATTTCGTGGATTGCTCATGATTGGATATAGATACAGAAATCTCCGCTTCGTAACAGTTAAAATCATCAAAAAAAGGGAAGCACCGTGATGCGTCCCTTTTCGTGTGCCTTAAAAACTGTACGTTTAAGATACAGCTGCCATCATACAGTCCTATGGATACAGGATCCGGGTTACTCGACGGACATCCGGTTCTTTACATCCTTGACCCCGTTTACGTCTTTGGCAAGCTTGGTGGCCAGGGTAAATTCGGCCAGGCTGTTGGCCTTGCCAGACAATGTTACTACGCCTTTTTTAGTCACGACCTTTGTATTAATGGCGCTGGTAGAGTGGTGATACAGCAGCGTCAGCTTGACCAGTGCGGTGATGGAGGCATCATCGATCTTATCACCAGTGGTGCGTTTCTTTGACGGAGACTTTGTCACGGTCATTTCATTATTGACGTCCTTGACGCCTTCTACATCCCTGGCGTATTCAGTCGTCAATTCCTTTTGCGCCAGATTGTCAACAGTACCACGCAGAGTCACAATGCCGTCTTTTACTTCAACCTCGGTCTGAGTGGCGCTGACGCTGCTATGAAACAAAAGGGTGGTTTTAACTTTTGTCATGAGCCACGCATCAGAGTTTGCAGTCGGCGGGGTACCTTTGACCTCAAGCTTGTTTTCCACACTCTTGACACCGGGGAGGTTTGTGACCGTCTCTTGGGCCAACGCTTTGTGGGATTCTTCCTGAACCGTTCCGGTCAGAGTGACGGCGCCGTCTTTAGAATGAATTGTGATATCATCACCCTGCAGGTAGGTCTTGAACACATATGACTTCTTGGCGGAAGATTCGATGCGGCTGTCAATATTTGCAGCCTGCGCAGCCACACTGAACACAAGCAAGGCCAAGGAGGCCAGCGTTATGGATATGGAATAAATCTTTTTCATTTTGAATTTTCCTTATATTGGTTACCGTTATTTTTTCATCATGTGTTTTGCCGGTTTTTTCATACCAGCCTTCATCGGCATCATCTTCTTCATTTTTTTAAACTGTTCGTCCGTAACAATTGTTCGTATTTCTTTCATGTCTTTCAACATTTCCAAATGATGGGCGGTCTTTATCCCCTCAATTTTTTTAACGGCACCGTTGGCCTTCTCCAGATCAAAATCCTTAACATCCATGATTTCCATCAGTTCGATTTCGGCAATTTTCAGATCAGCTTTAAAGCGAGCCTGTTTTTTTTGCATATCGGTATGAATCGGTTTAATCTTGGTGATCTGATCATCAGTAATGCCCATCTTATCTGCATTGGCGAGACACGCGCCCATCATATCGCCCATCCTGTCCATATTGCCCATTTCCATCATTTGGCCGTGTCCATGCTCTTGCGACATGGGCCCCATCTGTGAATAGGCGGTTACCGGCGAACTGAATGCCAGCAGAGCTAATGCTGCAGTTAAAGTTAAAGAATGTATTGTTTTCATTTCATGTTCTCCTTTGTTGAGTTTTTTTTGCACTACTTCTCCAATACCTTCTTGACCTGACCGATCTTTCCCTGAACTTTACCAGCTATTTTTTCGCCGAGACCTTCGCCTTCCAACTCCGGATTATCGCTTAGTTTACCGGCGATCTCCTTGACAGTACCCTTTAATTCGTGAAGTTTGCCTTCTACCTGGTCTTTCGTGCTTGATTTCATGACTATTCTCCTTTTGAAATTTGTTTTTACTGCGACTGACAACCGATATTACCTGAATGCTTTAATCATCGCCTCAAACTGAGTTTGAAGCGATTTGTCGTGTGGCGTTACTGGTGAAATCTCGCGGTCGATCCCCAGCAACTCATAGACAGCCATTTGAGCTGCTCGTACCGAGTATTCCATCGTAAAGACCACGTCATCCGGAATTTCTACAAACTGACTGATGAACCCAAGATTTTTTGAGCCGCGAGGCACTGGCAGCGGTCTATCGCCATGTTTACGTGGCATGAACATGCTTGTAATGTATGGCATTCTGCAAGGGATACAATTGGCTGATTCAACGGTCTTCGTATCAAAACGCAGGTGACCGCAGAGTTCCTGTAAAATTTCCGCTCCATTGCAATCTTCCATAGACTTTGGAACAAAATTGCCGACACGGTCCGGAAACAGAGAATACCCCCAGAACACCTGCACGTCGGCAGGTTGATCCGGAAAGTGAGGTTGATGAGCCATCACAATGGACATCAGCCAATTGGAATCCTTGAACGTCACCAACCCGCCGGTGCCAGGCTGATTTCCGCTGAAAGCAATCATTTCATCAAAGAAAGCCGGGGTCTTCAGCGTGACGGTAAACGACTCCCAGCAGGACTGGGCAATGCTGCTTTTAAAGGCGGCCGGGTTGCCAAACTCCGGCCGACCTTCCGCCAGATTTTCCCAAAGATGCCAACCGCCGCTATCAGCTTCAGTCAGCTTCCTGGGTGTACTGGTCATCGAACCCAGGCTGGAGGCATCGGTCATGGAGCCGTTTTGCAAAAAGACAAGATCACCGTCGTTTACGGTAATAGCTTCACTTTTTCCCTGCTTCATGAAATTGATTCCGGTCACGATGAACTGGCCCTCTTCAGACTTATGCTGAAGTTCTGTCACCTTGCAATCCGCAATCAAACGTACGCCTTGGGCTTCCAGCCAGGCCTGCAACGGCAGAACCAGTGAATCATACTGGTTGTAGACAGTTCGCTTGATACCCCCCAGAGTTTCAATTCTTGAAAATTCGAGCATGAAACGGTGCAGGTAACGCCTTAATTCAACGGCACTGTGCCAAGGCTGAAAGGCGAAAGTGGTGGACCACATGAGCCAGAATTCAGTCTCAAAAAATGCGGGTGAAAACCAGTCGGTAATGCAGCTTGTGCCCAAATCGTCTTCGACTGCATTGCTGAGTTTAAGTAATTCAATACGATCCTGCATCGAAAACCCCATCGAATTTACCGGTACCTTAGCGCGACGGCTGTCAACAAGTCTCGCCATCGAATGCGATTTGTACTTTTCATTAAATTCGATGGTTTCATCGAATACGGTTTTGCCGGGATTGTTCAGTGAGGGAATCGATTTGTAAAGATCCCAGGTACATTCAAAGTTGTCTGCTGTCATCATGCGTCCGCCACGCAATGAATACCCGATAGAAGGCGCTCCGGCAGCGTCCAGGCTTCCACCCATGACAGGTGCTGCTTCAAGGATTGAAATATTTCCTCCAGGCAGGTTGCCGTCGCGGATCATGAAAGCCGCGGCGGCCAGCGATCCAATACCGCCACCCACGAGATAGGCCTTTGCTTTAGTATTCATGTTGTCAGGTTCCTCATAATCGTTTCCTTACCCGCTGGCAGGCAGCCAGGTATCGGTAAGTTCTTAAAACCTGATCCCGATGTCGGCAGTCGTTACGAACCCGTCCAGCTTGACATGCTGGCCGCCGAAAGAAGGCTCGGCCCACAGGTATTTTCCTTCAAGACCCAGGAACATGTGGTTGTGTAAATTGATGTTGAAACCGGCGCCGGCATGAAATCCATAAGTGACCTCAGTAGAACCGCGGAAATCAGAGGTATTGCCGGATACATTCAGATCAGTAAAGTAGGCCCCGATTCCGGCCAAACCGTACGGTTCAAACACACCTAGCGGAAGAAGAACTTTCGCGGTTGCAATCATCGGAATGACTCTCAGTTTTGTGTCACCGGCTTGTGCGGCCGGAGAACCCTTGCTCTCGAAGTAGCCGGCACCCAGCTCAACGGCAAAGATTGGAAGGAAATAGTGTCCGATTGCGACCTCACCAGCGAATCCGCTCTTGCTGTCAAAGTGAGTCCTGCTGCCGGCGTTAAAGTTATCAAGGTCGAAAGTCGAACTGGGCGAATACATCCCGCCCTTTAGCAACACGTAGTTTGCAGGCTTGGCATCCGCGGAGGGCTGTGCATTTGCAGCAGTTTCTTCAGCAGAGGCCGGGGAAATGCCGCAGATCGAAGTGACTGCGAGGGCCAGGAACAGCATACTGATTTTTTTCATAAATTCTCCTTGATGTGATTTTATATTTTTCTCACTGACAAATTTTCCAACTGCGTTAATTTTCATAGCTGTTTTCCCATAGACTTCTCCTTGAAATATGCCAACTTGAATTTCACAGAATGTGCGGCTGTACTTTTGTTCTGCCACGAAGGTAAAACGCAACTAACATGCCAGAGGCTATATAAAGTTACCGCGAGAGCAACTAGCTGATTATTGGTGGAAAAGTTCTAAGAGGACAAGAGGAAAAGATTGGAAACCGCCAACAAAATCCGTCACGTTTAACATAACTGCCATATATGACAGGTTGTTCTGAAGCAGTCAGATTGAGGTATGTCAGCAAGCCTGATTCCCATTCAACAGATCAGCTTTTATGGCCACTGCCTGGTGAAGAGATTCAAGCTCCTTGCGTGTATTCAAAATTATTTTTCCGGACATTCCCGGCAGAAAGGAACCGCCATACAATGAATTGGCCTCGTTGAATTTTTCCAGCGCAGCGGCCTGGTTGCCGATGAACTTCAACTTAAGCCCTTCTACAGCAACAGCATGGAACTCCAAGGCATCCAGATAAACGAGCTGTTTGTCAATTCTTATACCGTCATTTCCTTTGATGACAGGATTGAAACCCAACGATTTGATCAGGAAACGGTTGAGAGGCCTGATGTAGAGTTCCTCCAAACGGTTCTTGCCTGCCCGTGTCACCGGTTCGTTCAGCATGGCGCGGCACATCCGATCCCAGGAAAAGTACAAGTCCAGGGGCGAAAGCAGTGAACCCAAAAAACATTTCAGCGCCTCATCAGGCCAGTCCAACTCAAAAGACTTTCCATTAATGAATATGCTGAAGCAGCCCAGTGTCCGGATTTCCAACTTTGCATCATTTGGTTTCATATGACTCCGCCTGAATTGATTACAGCTCAATCTGCAAAAATGTGCGATGGCATTCCTGATTTGCAAATGAATATTTTGCAACATACGCGCCAGAAAGTGCAGAGTACATAATAACCCGCTTGTACGGGTAATAAACGGGAGTAATCGTTCCAGACGGCTGGAAATCCGTCAAATAGATCCGTCATGTTTAACATAACAGCCAGATATGACGGGTCAAATCGAGGCAGACATTAACAGGCTCTACAATAATTTAGTTTCTAATACCAATTTCAAATCAAGGATGAAATCAGGGCGGCGAGGATTGAAGCGATGAAGACGTACAAGCAGTACGCTGAGGAGCTGAAGACGAGCCAACGGAGATAGCGCCTTGATTTGGAGTTGGAATAAGTAGATCTATTCAGCCTGCCTGATCACGGCAAGAGTTGTATTCTGGAGATCAGAAATCGCGTTATTTGCTGGTGGTGTAATTGTTGCAGTGCATCATTAACCATACAGAATATTAACCGGGATAAACCAGGAGGCGGCTTCATGTCATTGATAATTTATCTCGTCGGCTTTGCATTTGTGATTGGCGGCGTTGCGTGGGGTCTTGTTGTAGCAGGATTGGGCACTCAATATGTAATAATCACAAGCATCATACTTGTCGGCATAGCAATTTTAACCGGGGTGACCCGCACTCGAACCAGGGATTAATCCTTTTTTCCTGCCTTCAGGTACAGATTTATTCAACCTGGCAGCTAATTCAAATTTCCCTGGCACTCATTGCAGCCCGGTTTTGATCTGCAGTTGGAGCTTCATCTGATTCTTATGCTCGGTTGACTTGAATGCCAGATAATCCTTCTGATCCAGATCGAAGAGCTGTTTCCTGTAGCGGGTCGTCAGATCATACCATTTTCTGGTACTCATGCTGAAATGACTTTTTTCAGGATAACTCAACGTATTCATGAAGGATTGTATCGCAAAATAATAGCGGACTGCGTTGCGCTCAATCGCACCGCGAGGTCCGCCGATATAGACGGAATTGCCGCCCCTGTCTGCTCCGGTAACTGTGAACCCGACCTTGTCCCGGCCGATTGTAGCAAAGTAGACTTTGCCGGCAAGGCGAAGCGCAATGCTGTCGCTGTATTCATAACTGACGTGGACAAAAGTTTTCCCCCCCTCAAGAGGCAGGGCCTCAAACCTCATCCGGTGGTCTCTGGTACCGAAAGGGCCTGAATCGGCGCTGAGAATGACATCCAGATACCCCTGCCGTTGTTCAACATTCCGAAAATTGTAAATAACCTGGCGCGACTCTTCGGGCGGCTGATACTCTTTCGGGCCGATGTAAAAAATCAACTGCCTGTTGCCAGGCGGTTCACTGTAGGTGCAGGCTTTGATATTAGGATGAAGGGCGACAATATCGCACCAGTTTGCAGGAACTTTAAGCACGTTGGCAACACTGTCAAAAGGATATTCAAAGATACCGTAAACATCCACATGCACTCTGTCACCGCGTTCAAAAGATTCAAGATAGAGCGGCAGGCCAAAACTGTTCGCCTCCAATCTGGCCACGTTCCTGTGATAGGTATCCAGCAGGGTATATTCGCCCGTCCTGGTCGTTACTAAAGCTGAAGCGGTCACGGCATGAAAAAGAATTGCTGCTGCGGCGATGAACAGAAGAAATTTTGAAAGATTTTTGATCTTAAGCATATGACAGCCTACGATTGTGGTTAACCATTTACCAAGAGTTACAGCTAACACCGGTAATTAATTTATTGCCGGACAATGCCGTATTTCCTCATCCGTGCCCTAAGGGTACTGGCGTTTAGGCCAAGCAGCAACGCGGCCCCTTTTTCGCCTTCTATCCGCCAACCGGTTTTCTGGAGCACCTGCAGGATGTGATCGTGTTCCAACTCCACCAGAGCTTTAAGCTCCTGCTCAACCGGCTCCTCTGTCTTACGGGACGTGTCGAAGCGGTCCAATACCTGCAGTAAAGACCCCTGGCTGGTTATCACCGCCCGTTCGATGATACTTTCCACTTCCCGTACGTTGCCGGGCCAGTGGTATTCCTGAAGGCATTTCAGGGTATCTTTTGAAACAGACTCGATATTCTTGCCGATTTTCTTGTTGAATTTGGCGACAAAATGATTGACCAGCAACGGGATATCTTCCTTGCGCTGCCGGAGCGGCGGCATCGTGATCGGGAAAACATTCAGGCG
>JBBQCH010000138.1:0-9225 GCA_038318485.1 Geobacterales bacterium | reverse complement strand
GAAAGACACACTCAAGCAGAAGATCGAGGAACATCGTCCACGCATCACCAAACTCACCAAAGAGTTCGGCAAGGTCAAGATCGATGAGGTAACCATCGACCAGTGTATCGGTGGAGCACGCGACATTAAGTCGCTCGTGACCGACATTTCTTATCTTGACCCACAAGAAGGAATCCGCTTCCGTGGCAAAACAATTCCAGAGACCTTTGCAGCACTGCCAAAAGCTTCCGGATCCAAGTACCCGACCGTTGAGTCTTTCTGGTATTTCCTGCTGACTGGCGAAATTCCTACACAGGCTCAGGTAACTGAAGTTGTTGCCGAGTTTAAAACCCGTCAGGTTGTTCCAAAATACTGCTTTGACGCAATCAGCGCTCTGCCAGTTGAAAGCCATCCGATGGTTATGCTCTCCGTTGGTATCCTGGCACTGCAGAAAGATTCAAAATTTGCCGCTTTCTATAACTCCGGTAAATTCAACAAGATGACCGCTTGGGAATCCGTTTACGAAGACGCCAGCGACATCGTGGCTCGTATCCCTATCATTGCTGCTTTCATTTACAACCTCAAGTATCGCGGTAACAAGCAGATTGCTATCGATCCTAGCCTTGACATGGGCGCCAACTTTGCTCACATGATTGGCCAGAGCGAAGAGTACAAAGATGTTGCACGTATGTACTTCATCCTGCACTCCGACCATGAGTCCGGCAACGTGTCCGCACATACCACTCACCTGGTACACTCGGCACTGTCAGATCCTTACTATGCATACTCAGCTGGTCTGTGCGGTCTGGCCGGCCCACTGCACGGCCTGGCCAACCAGGAAGTTCTCGACTGGACCATGAAGTTCCAGGAGAAGTACTGCAAAGGCGTAGAGCCAACCAAAGAGCTGATCAAAAACGCTCTCTGGGATACACTCAATGCCGGTCAGGTTATTCCGGGTTACGGCCACGCAGTTCTCCGCAAGACCGACCCTCGTTACATGGCACAACGCGAATTCTGCCAAAACACACCGGGTCTGAAAGACGACGCCCTGTTCAAAGTTGTTTCGATGATCTTTGAAGTCGCTCCTGGCGTACTCACAGAACACGGCAAGACCAAAAACCCATGGCCAAATGTCGATGCACAGTCCGGCGTTATCCAGTACTACTTTGGTCTTACAGAGTGGGATTTCTACACGGTCCTGTTCGGTGTAGGCCGCGCTCTGGGCTGCATGGCTAACATTACTTGGGATCGCGGTCTTGGTTATGCCATTGAGCGTCCGAAGTCTGTTACGACTGCAATGCTTGAGAAATGGGCTGCTGAAGGCGGTCGCAACTAACTCTGCTTTTTTAAGAGAAGTAATATGGGGGGACGTAGCGATGCGTCCCCCTTTTTTATATTAATACTTGCAAAAAAATAAATCTGTTGTATAAAAGACTTCATCGGTCGCATTTGGTCTGCGACTAAAAAACTGAAATCAAAGGAGAAAAACAATGCCCAAGCTTCTCGAAGTCTACAAATGCGAACTGTGCGGTAATATCGTTGAGGTGATCCATGCCGGCGGCGGAGATCTCGTTTGTTGCGGTCAGGATATGAAATTGCTGGTCGAGAACACCGTTGATGCTGCTAAAGAGAAACATGTGCCGGTCATCGAAGTCGGCGCCGGATTTGTCAAGGTGACAGTCGGTTCCGTAGCCCATCCGATGGAAGAAAAACATTATATTGAGTGGATTGAGCTGATCGCCGACGGAAAAGCTTATCGCCAGTTCCTGCAGCCGGGTGAGGTTGCAACTGCAACATTCAACGTAACAGCAAAAAGTCTGACAGCACGTGAGCTTTGCAATTTACATGGTTTGTGGACTGCATAAGATTTTTCTTCTGACTGCAGTTTTTATCATTACGGGGTCCTGATAACGGGATCCCGTATTTATGTGCAGAACGGCTTTACACACGCCTTACCCTCATGTATCATCCACTCCAATGAAACGCATCCTGAGCTTCTACATAATCCGTGAAATTGCTTCACTCTTCCTGCTTGGCATTACGGTATTTACTCTGATTCTGCTGATGGGGCGCCTTATAAAACTGACCGAACTGGTCGTTTCCCGTGGTGTTCCGCTGACTGACGTTGTCATGATGATTCTGTACCTGATGCCGTCCTTTCTGGTCTTCACAATTCCGATGGCTTTTCTTCTGGCAGTGTTGCTGGCTTTTGGCAGGTTTTCCGCCGACAATGAGATCACCGTAATCAAGGCCAGCGGTGTCAGTCTGGTTCAGATCATGCCTCCGGTTTTGTTCTGTTCCCTGGTTGCAACTATGATGGCATTATCTGCCAGCCTGGTGGGTGTGCCGTGGGGCAACAGTGCTTTTAAAGAATTGAGTTTTAAAGTCTTGAAACAGAATGTATCGGCCACGATACGTGAAAAAACATTCTGGGACGAAATTCCGGGAGTCGTACTTTATACGGATCACTTTGATGATCAGAGGCAGACCTTGAAAGGGATAGTAATTCACGACGGACGTAATCCGGACCGTCCGATGACAATATTTGCAAAAAATGGAACTGTAACTGGCGGGACTGGTAAACAGACTCTGCAATTATTGCTTACAGACGGCAGTATTCATGTGTCCGGCAAGGGTGATGAATATCGTATGATCCATTTTGGCGAATATATCATGTCGGTCGGAGGAGAGGCTGGTGCCGCCGGTGCTATTCGCAATGAACTCGATATGGGTGTTGCTGAGTTGAACCGCCAGATCGGTATTTCAACAACTGATCCAAGGTTGCGATTGAAGATGGAGTCCGAACTGCATAGCCGTTTTGCTTTTCCTTTTGCATCACTGATTTTTGCATTTATAGCAGTGCCATTGGGAATACAGAATCGCCGTTCAGGAAAATCAGCCGGTTTTTCAGTCAGCATCGGCATTCTTCTAGCCTATTATCTGATGCTTTCCTTTGTAAAAACGCTGGCGGAAAAGGGCAGTATTCCGTCGTTTATAGCCTTGTGGCTGCCAAACATGGTTTTTCTCGGGATAGGTTGGTACCTGTTACGTCTGTCCTCGCTTGAACGCAGTATACCGTTTCCTTCTCCAAGAGATATTGTTGCAGCTCTAAAATGGAAAAAACGCTGATATGTCAATCCTGAACCGCTATATCGCAGTCACCTGGTTGCGCCTGTTCGGTCTTTGTCTTGGAAGTTTCGTCGCGGTTTATCTGGTCCTTGACATGATGGACAAGATTCCGCGCTACATGCGAGCCGGTGGCGCAATGGCCGACATTGCCGGCTTCTTTCTCAATAAACTACCCGAAATGGTTGGCCAGACAGCCGCATTTTCAACTTTGATGGCAACCCTTTTGACTCTGGGACTATTATCCCGCAACTCGGAAATTACCGCCATGCGCAGCTGTGGCATCAGCCTGCTGCGCATTTCGTTTCCAATGCTTGTGCTTGGTCTGATCGTCAGTATTTTGCTGCTGGTAAATTCCGAAATGATCGTGCCTAAGAGCTACGTAAGGATGGATTACATTGAGCGCGTAAAAATAAAAAAACAGGGCGTTAATGCCGTCTTCAAGCTTAACAACATCTGGTTTCGCTCGGATTCGATGATTCTCCAGGCACATGCCCTTGACCCTCAGCAAAGCATGCTGAAGGGGGTTACGATCTGGACCTTGGATTCATCTTTGAGCCCGGTTAGCCGGATTGATGCGGAGCAGGCCGAATTCCAGGATGGTCGCTGGATGCTCAGGCAATTGGTGATCAAGGACTTTAGTTCCGGTTCCGGTTATCTTGCCACCAGGCTTCCAAGCATGGAAGTTGCCCTGAATCTGAAAGTTGACGATCTCAAGGTTCTGGATAACAATGCTGATAACCTAAGCTATAAAAAACTTCGTGAATATGCCGAAAATCTTCAGCACGGAGGCTATCAGGCCTTCCGCTATCTGACTATGATGTACTCAAAGTTATCAGCACCATTTGCAGCTTTTGTGATGGTGATTCTGGGGATACCTTTTGCGATCCGCAATAGTCGTTCAGGTGGGGTTGCCCTGGGCGTTGGCGCCAGTGTCGGGATTGGCTTCGCCTATTTTGTAGTCAATGCTGTACTGCTTTCCTATGGTCGCAGTGGTGTAGTTCCAGCTATTTTGGCCGCCTGGGGAGCAAACGGAATATTCTGCCTGGGTGGCATCTGGCTGGCTATGACTGTAAAACGTTAACAGACAAGGAAATTTGCCCTATGAAACGCCTACTGATTACCACTTTGATGTTGTTTGCATGTCTTTTTAATATTTCAACTGTTCAGGCGGCTGCCCGCCCACATAAAGCCAAGTTGCCGGATACCATTCCAGCCGTCTCTGACAAACCGGTCGCTCCTGCAGCGCCTTCGATCTTAAGCATTATTCCAGCTCAGGGCGAGCCGGGTAGCAGAGTTAATATTTTCGGATCAGGGTTTGGTGAACAGGCTTCGGCTTTTTTGGGTAGCCTCGAGATACCGGCGAGGGTTGTGGAAGGGAGGCAGCTTGAATTCACCATCCCACAACTGGAAGCGGGGCTGTATGCATTGTATGTGAAGCGTGCCGATGGTGTCACCGGACGGGTTTATAACTTCACGGTTCAGGCGCTGCGGCCGTTGCTGACATCATTGTCGCCGGACAGGGTCAGCAGCTGTTCCATGGGCGGTGAACGTGAAGTCACTGCCAACGGCAAAAACTTCAGCTCAACAGCCTCATTGCTTTTTGACGGAGCGGTCGTAGCCAGTCGGGTCGTATCCCCGGAACAGATCCTATTTCGTGCTCCGCAGACTACCGGCGGACTGCATCAGATTATGGTGAAAAACGACCTGGAAAATGGATCCATGCCGCTGGCCTTGTCGATTGAAACCAGGCCGGAAATCAGCCAGGTATCAATCGGTAACGAATATGTGACCCACTATGAGCTGAATATTTACGGCAGTAACTTTCAGCAGAACTCAGCCATCTACGTCGATGGTCAGCGAATCGGCGGCAAGGGAGGGCAGGAGATGATCGAGCGCGAGAAGCTGATCTACGTGGACTGTACCCATATGATCTACCAGCGCTTTCCTTACTCCTCCACCAACAAGGATTTTCATATTCAGGTACTTAACCAGGGAGGGGAGGGGAGTCAGGTTGTTAATGTGACGGCACCCTGACTCTGGATTGTCCACTTATCTTTTTCTGCCGAAAATTGAGTTTGTTTTGTAGTGCTTAGGTCTGAATGGGTTGCGGTGAAATGATATAATGTTTTTTGTGGCAGCAAAAGTTATAAACACTTTTGTATGTGTGTGTTGCAAGTGTCTATAAAAGTTGGCGGTTTATGTGAAACCTATGTGAACCGTTTAGAAAAAGTATCATGATGAAAGAACGTTTCCTTATAAACTGAATACGATGTAAAGTTGTGACTGATTTTAATTTGTTGCAGCCAATCATTGCTATCGTTTGCCGTATAGTTTAAGTAGCGCAGGTAGAAAAGCCAAAAATACAGCTACGCTTGCCACCATCCCCAAAGACATAACTGCTCCGATACTGAAAACTCCCTGATGATGTGCAATCATCAAGGCTCCAAAGCTGAAGAGGATCGTCAGGGCATTAAGAAACACTCCAATGCCTGCACTGCGGGTGGCGACCTGTCCGGGTGTTTCATTGCCCTGTCGGTAGCGGTTGATTATATAAATGGCCGAATCGATTCCGACTCCCAGAATCAACGGCAATACTATGATGTTGGCCGAGTTGAAGCTGACGCCCATCAGTCGCATGCCGCCTATCATCAGCAGCAGGCCGGCCGCTAACGGTAATGTTCCGAGCAGGGCGTAACGGATGCTCTTGAAGTTTATCAGAAGAATTGCGGCGATGCCGACAAAGGCGTACATGAATGCTTTGAGGTAGGCGTCACGCAGTACTGACAGCGATTCGAAAACCATGACCGGCTCACCGGTGGCGTTGGGAACCAGTCCTTTGACCTGCGTAACAAATTCCTGGAGAGGCTCCCGCTCGAAGATCTCTTTTTTTGCTGCCACCTGCAGCAGCAGTTTCCCATCTTTACCTATAAAACGCTGCAGCAGTTGTGGGGGAATATCCGATTCAGTTACGGCGGAGGCTTCCAGGCTCTCTTTCATCATTTTGAGCTTGTCTGGGAGTTCTGCAAACATGCCTCCCTGGAAATCGCGCAACCTTCCCAGCGCGTTATTATCCTTTTCCTTTTCCAATGCTTTGAAAAAACCGTCCAGTGTAGCCAGGAAAGCTTCTATCGGTTTGACTTCGGGTGCCTTTTGGGTTTTTAGACTGCTCTCCAGTTTTGCCACTCTGTCACGGAAAGCTTCAAAGACTGCCGGTAGAACCATGGCCTGCAGGTTCTCTTCGTACGGCATGGGCACGACATTTGCCAGTGTCTGACGCAGGGCCGTCAACTCGGCCAACTTTTTCGTCTGCTGTTCCGGCACAAAGGTCAGTGGGCTGACGACGTGATCCACCGCCGGCAGTTTTTCCAATTGTTCGGTCAGGATGCGCGCCTCGGCCTTGTCTTTGGCTGTGACTACGGCAAAATACCCGGAGTTTTCCTTGCTGCGCATAAGTTTATAGGCGTACTCCACCGATTGGAGCCCTTTGGCCTGCAGATTCATTAGATTGTAATCAAAGCGCATGGTTAAAGTCGGGTATAGACAGGCCAGAGAGAGGATCAGTGTAATGGCGACCACTGCCCGCGGTTTGGCAAAAATGGCCCGGAAGAATGGGCGTTCGGACAGCTGCGATTGAAATTCTCCATTTGACTGTTTGGCCGGTTTGCGAAAACGCTCCAGCAGTATCAACATGGCTGGCAATACTGTAAAGGTTGATATTACGCAGATGAAGACCCCACCGGCAGCGATAATGCCGAGTTCGGCGATGCCCTTGAAATCGGTAAAGGCGAAGGTGGCGAAAGCCAGGGCTACTGTGGCGGCTGCCATGATGATCGAGCGGACGTTGGAGGTCAGGCCGGTCTCAATTGCGCTCATCCAGTCTGCACCGTTTTTCAGCTCTTCCTGGTAGCGCAATACAACCTGGATACCGTATTCGATTCCCAGGCCGATCAGCATGATTGCAAATACCATTGAGAGAATGTTGAGGTGGCCCACTGCCAGTGTGGCAAAACCGAATGAGAGGCATATCCCTGCAATCAGTGAAACCATGGCCGCTATTACATTCAGCAGTCCGCGGAAGGCAAACAGCAATAGTATTACCGTCAATGTCAGCGAAATCACCGTGGCGATGCCTATATCGCGCTGGCTAGTGGCCATTTCTTCATACTCAAGCACCGGTACACCGGTCAAACCACCTTTGACACCTTCGAATTCAGGTTTTTTCAGAATGTCGTCCAGCGCGGTCCGGGCGGCCCCGATAGATTTTTCGGAGGCTACAAAGCTTCCTTCCTCCTTGACCGGAAGTATGGTTATGACCTGCTGCTTGCCGGCACTTTCCAGCGTGGATGGTTTGCCGTCGCCGCTTCCCTTGAGGAAAGAGTCCATCGATAGCCCACTGCTTTTGCCGTCGAAGGCTTTAAAACCCTTGTCAAGAGTGGTCAGCATAAAGGTCAGGCTTTGCAGTGCGGCCGGGTCGCCGCTGCTCAGGTAGCCATCGATCTGGTTGGTGAGGCTCGTGAAGAGGGTTTGTATCGATGGAGCCGCAGCCAAATCTTTCAGCACAGGGGCGGCCATGGTCAGGGTGTGTCGCAGTGCCCTGATCTCGTCCAGTGGCATGAAGAGCAGGCCGTTTTTGCGGAAGAAAGGCAGACCGCCCGGATAGAAAACTTCCCGGAAGAGTCCTTTGTCTCTGTTCAATCTGGCGTAGAGAGCATCGGCGGCCTTGGTTGATTTTTCGGCATCGTCCGATTCGATCACTGCCACAATTTCTTCCTGATCTCCGAATTCGGCGCGGTAGGCACGGTAATCCACCTGGAAAGCGGCGTTGCGCGGCATCAGGTCGTCACGGCCGGTCAAAAACTCCATGTTGTTTTTTGTATATATGACAGCCGTGACCGAAAGCAGAAGGGCCAGCGCCAGTATCAGCCGGGGTCGAACGGAAACAAAGGAAAATATACGACTTTTATGGTTATTCAGGGACACAGGTTTCTCCTTATTTAAAATCAACTCTTCTGAATAGCACCTGATTGACTAAAAAGTCAATTATGCCGGCGGTATTGTATGATATTGTGTTGCTTATAAGGTGGGAAACATGGAAACAGCTGAATTGAAGGTGTCAACAAGCCGTCGTACACAACTTGTCCCGGTTACGGGACAAATAGCCGGGACAATCGCTGAAAAAGACTGGCAGGATGGTGTGCTGACGTTGTTTGTGACGCATACTACTGCTGCCGTTACCATTAATGAAAACGCCGATCCGGATGTGGCCCGTGATATGGAGTCTTTCAGTGATCAACTGATTCCGCAAAGCCCTTATTTCCGCCATTGTGAGGGAAATTCGGATGCTCACATTAAAACCATTTTTTACGGCACGTCACTGCAGGTGATTGTGAAGGGCGGAAAAATGTGGCTGGGAACCTGGCAGGGAATTTATTTCTGCGAGTTCGACGGACCACGGGAGCGCAAACTGTT
This sequence comes from Geobacterales bacterium, assembly GCA_038318485.1. Taxonomy (GTDB): domain Bacteria; phylum Desulfobacterota; class Desulfuromonadia; order Geobacterales; family Pseudopelobacteraceae; genus JACRCG01. Next base: position 648 of record JBBQCH010000138.1, on the reverse strand, counting down.
TTTGGCTTTTTCCTAATTTGCAGGAAGCAAGCGCCCTAGCGGTTTTTTTCCTGAGCAGCTGGCGGCTCTCCGGTTACGATCGGATTGGCCGAAAATTGTGGTGGAATTTCCTCCTGAACGGCCTCAGATGGAGCAGGTGGGGCTTCAAGAACTGGTGCTTCGACTGTTGGCGTTGCTTCAACGGGAATTCCAGGCTGAAGCTCAGCAGCAGACTCGATAGGAACCGGCACTTTTACAGGATTTTGAATCTGCTCTTCCATCCGTACAGGCACTTCAGCTGGAACTTCAGTTTTTGCCGGTAATTCGGCAGGAGGTTCGGGCGGGAAAACTGGCTGAATAGACCGTGGCTGTGTTTCCGCAATAAAATTCGGTTGTGATGGATCTGTCATAGCTGAGGGGGCATCAGTCTGAGGCCATTCAGATCTTGCCTGGCAGGGAATGGTCATCATGGTCACAGCGGTCATGACAAGTGTGAGACGTTTCAGTTAGGGCATATTTTTTAACAGATGAGCCTCTTGCAAAATGATTGAACCTTGTTGTTGACGAGCCATTTTTGGAAGGCTTGGGTTGGCAGTTTTCCTGTTTACCCTCGTCTTGGTTTCTATTCTGCTGGATTTAAAGCGTTTTTATGGTGACATGGACGCACGT
>JBBQCH010000137.1:0-9280 GCA_038318485.1 Geobacterales bacterium | reverse complement strand
TTGGCCGAGGCATCAAAGCTGCGGGCCAGTTGTGCGGCGGTGAAGGTGCCGAACAGCTGGGTGACGGTGGCAATATCCGCCTCGCCCATCTCTTTGCGCTTGGACCCTAGGCTTTTGCGCATCTTCTGCCAGAAGGCAGAGGCGTCGATCAGCTGGACCTTGCCCTTGCGGGGAGCGGGTTTGCGGTTGGTCAGAATCCAGACATAGGTGGCGATGCCGGTGTTGTAGAACATGTCGGTCGGCAGGGCGACAATCGCCTCCAGCAGATCGGCTTCCAGGATGTAGCGGCGGATTTCGCTTTCGCCGCTCCCCGCGCCGCCGGTAAAGAGCGGCGAGCCGTTGAGGATAATACCGATGCGGCCGCCGCCGTCCTTGCTGTCGCGGAGCTTGCTGATCAGGTGCATGAGAAAGAGCAGCGAACCATCCGAGACACGCGGCAGGCCGGGGCCAAAGCGGCCATCGAACCCTTTGAGTTTATGCTCGTCGTTGATCTCGGCTTCGACCTTCTTCCAGTCAACCCCGAACGGTGGATTGGAGAGCATGTAGTCGAACCTGTCGGCGTAGAGCTGATCGTTACTGAGGGTATTGCCCAGCTTGATGCGGCTGACATCCTGCCCCTTGACCAGCATGTCGGCCTTGCAGATGGCGTAGGACTCGGGGTTGAGTTCCTGGCCAAAGGCGCGCATCAACGCCTTCGGGTTGATTTCATGCACATACTCCATGCCGCTGGAAAGAAACCCGCCGGTACCCGCCGTGGGATCATAGATGGTGCGGATGATCCCCTCTTTAGTCAGGGCGGCGTCATCCTCCATAAAAACCAGCGACGTGGTCAAGCGCACGATGTCGCGGGGGGTGAAGTGCTCCCCGGCGGTCTCGTTGGAACTCTCAGCAAAGCGCCGGATCAGCTCTTCAAAGACCAGGCCCATATCATGATTGGAAATAGCCGTGGGGCTGAGATCGGTAGTGGCAAACTTCTGCACCACCTTGTAGAGCAGGTTGGCGTCGCTGAGCTGGCCGATGAACTCGGCAAACTTGAAGTATTCAAAAATCTCCCGCGCATCCCTGGAGAACGACTGGATATAGGTCTCCAGGTTGTCCTTGATCCCCGCCTCCCCCAACCGGGAAAGATCCATCGGCGAGATATTGAAGAAGGTCGCATCCGTGGCCCGCAGCATCAGCTTCTCATACGCCTCTTCCGGCAGTTCCATCTTGCTGACTTCGGCATGCTTGGCCAGCACCGCGGGCTTGCTGCTTTCCAGCACACATTCAAGACGACGCAACAGGGTGAAGGGGAGGATGATGCGGCCATACTGGCTCTGCTTGAAATCACCGCGCAAAAGATCGGCGACCGACCAGATAAAAGCGGCGGTTTGGGAGAAGTTGATGGTCATCAGGAATTTTCCTTTATAGCTGATCTAATGGCGAATCTAAGGGGGATGTTGCTTGCATCTATTTTAGTAAAAAAACGGGGCAGATTGATTTAGTACCTCACTTTTTCATCGTGAACATACCTTAGCTGAGCATGTTCAACAAGCGGAAAGCACCTGTGCGAGCAGCGCAATACTTCGCTCTATATCAGCAGGCGACATGCCGCCAAAGCCCAGCATTATCTGCAACGGAGTTGTCTCATCCGTGACCCTGGTAACTGAAAACGGAAATAGCCGGATCCCTATTTGCCCGGCTTTGCAAATTAGCTCTGCTTCACTCAGTGCAGCGCCAGGGAACTGCACAACGACATGAAGACCTGCACCTTGCCCGATAATTACGGCCTTGGAACCAAAGTGCTGCTCAATACAACTGACCAGAGTATCGTGCTTCTTTTTGTAAATAGTACGCATCCGGCGGATGTGCCGCTCCCAATGCCCCAGTGACATGAATTTTGCCAGTGTTAACTGTTCAAGAAGAGGAACCGTCGAGAAATAATCTTTGAACATATCTTTGTAAACTGCCAGCAGTGCCTTTGGCAGCACCAGATAGCTTATGCGTAATACCGGGGAGAGAACCTTGGAAAATGACCCCAGGTAAATGATGTTACCGCCAGGCCTTAGTCCCTGTAATGACGGGAACGGCTTACTCTGGTAGCGCAACTCACTGTCATAATCGTCTTCAAGGATATATTTCCCACCGGCATCGGCCCATTCAATCAAGCTAAGGCGCTGTGCAACCGGCATCACATATCCCAGCGGAAGCTGGTGCGAAGGAGTTACATACACTATGGTACTGATACTGGCTTTGAGTGTTTCCAAGTCTATCCCATCAGGCCTGACCGGAACCGGAACAAGTTCATAGCCGTGATTACTAAATACGGCCCGGGGCAGATGGTAACCTGGGTTCTCTACCGCTACAGAGGAATGATTACCCTTTAACAGGTGGGCAACGATGTCAAGGCTTTGCTGAAGACCCGCGCAGATTACGATCTGTTCCGGTTGGCATAAAACGCCACGTGAACTTTCCAGGTAGCGCTGGATATTGCAGCGCAGTTCCAGTTCGCCCTGGGGAGCAGAATACGCTGACATTACCTTCTGATTTTCAAGTAATATGCTGTTGAAGCATTTGCGCCAGAGTACCGCAGGGAAACTTTCCGGGTCGAGTCGGGCAGGATGAAAGTCATATTTGTAGACTGATGGCAGATCCTGGGGATGCTTTTGCTTGTAGGGAGCAAAATTGGGAGGAAAAGGTGTTGAATCGTGACAGTGAGCCGAAACGTAATAACCGATGTTTGGCCTGCTGTAAATGTATCCTTCTGCGAGCAGTTCCTGATAGGCGCCATCAACGGTGTTACGGCCAATGGATAGTTCAGAGGCGAGCGCCCTGACCGATGGTAATCTGGTGTCAGCGGGTAATTGTCCTGATAACACCCGTTCCCGGATCTGATTATAAAGTTGCCTGTATAACGTAACCGGCTCGTTGTTGTTCAAAATGAACATGGGTGCCCCCAATCAATTTAGGGTGTTAGAGCAACTTTAGGGAAGGTACATCATCTACTTGTAGTTGTCGAATGGAAACTGCCCCTATAAAAAATGCAAAAACTGTAACTTTTAATGGATGCATAAGACACATATAGTTGCAGTACGAGGGTAAAAAAACAAATTCAGGAGGTCTTTTCATGATTCCGGAAAAACTATTGGAAATTTTAAAGCAGGATGGCGTTGTGGCCATAGCGACCCTGGGGCAGGACGGGCCGCATATGGTCAATACATGGAACAGCTATATCCGCATCTCAAGCGATGGTCGCTTGTTGATTCCAGCAGGCTATATGCAGCACACCGAGGCGAACATTGCCTTCAATCCGCACGTGCTGCTGACAATGGCCAGCAGCAAGGTACAGGGCCTGCACGGACCCGGCGCCGGCTTCCTGATCAAAGGAACTGCTGCCTTTATTACTTCCGGCCCTGATTTTGACCTGCTGAGGGCCAAATTCGATTGGTTGCGCGCCACACTGGCCGTCACGCCGGACGTTGTGACACAGACCTGGTGATGGGCGTCAGAGTCTGCGAATAAATTTCACGTTCACCCAAACGTTGAGAAAGGATGATTTCATGGCTACCTGGAAATGTGAATGCGGTTTTGCTAAAGAAGGCCGCTGTAAACCACAGAAATGTGAGAAATGCGGCGAAAAAGGGAAGTTTGTTAAATCGTAGAAAACTTACCGGGTATCATCCGCCGGGATAGTGTGGATATCGTTAAATGCGCCCTCCGTCGTTTGGAGAGCGGCTAGGATGTTTTTGAGCTGACCAACGGCGAGTGGGTGATCAACGGAAAACAGTACCACTCGACTTCCGACATCAAGGCCGAAAACCAGGACCACCGGATGGTGGATATGGTTTCACTGATCTCTCCCGAGCAGTTCCGGATGATCACCGAGAAGGCGGCCGATGGCTGTACGCTGATCACCGGCGGCACCGGTAGCTGAAAGAGGTCGGGATGAGCAGCGAGTCGCTGTCAGTCCCCTACCGCTGCCCTAGTGAAATTCTGGCCCTGGCTGCCAGGATCAACAACCGAGACGGCGAGCAGGTCGGCAGGTATTCCGGCACCCTTGAATACCATCAGGCGGCAGACGAAGATGGAGCACTCACAGCATTGCGCACTCTCGTAGAGCAACTGGCAGCTGAAGATCCGAAGAGCCTGACCGCGGTAATCTGCAAGAATAAAACTGATGAGAAGATGCTGTACAAGGCGTTGTCCGGCGTGCAGAGGGGTTGCACGGACCGGGGGAATTGACCTTTGAGCCGGTAGTGGCGGTCACGATTGCCCACCTGGTCAAGGGTGTGGAATTCGCCAACGTGATTCTCTACGACCCCAATGCGAAGGATTTCCGCAACTCCTCAATTGACCGTAATCTGCTGTATGTTTGTATAACCCGCGCCTGCCGGCGGTTGGACATAGTTTATTGGCGAGAGCTCGCGGCTGGATTGGCCTGATTCTTCCCGGGGCAGGCTCCAGGTTCAGGCTTTACTTGTGTCACGCTACGCATTACACTTTGGACAGGACCAAAAGCTTCGCCGACAAGCACACCGCATCATTATACATCGAGGGCAAATCGAAACGATTGCCGTCGGATGTAACCAAGCGGGCGTTAAGGCGGCTGGAATATGTTGATCTGGCATCGTCGCTGGACGACCTGAAGGTCCCGCCCAGTAACCGGTTGCACGCCTTAAAGGATGATCGTGTCGGGCAGCATAGCATTTCGATCAACGATCAAGGGCGTATCTGTTTCAGGTTTGCAGACGGTGACGCCTATGACGTGGAGATTACCGATTACCATTATCGAGGTGCTGATATGAGCATACCAAACACGAAAAAGCGTACCGTATCACCCACCCATCCCGGCGAGATGCTGCGTGAGGATTTCATGCCGGATTTCGGGCTGAATGTCACCACCATGGCCACTGCTCTGGGAGTGTCACGCCAGACCGCCAACGAACTGGTACAGTGTCGCCGGACTGTCACCCCGGTGATGGCGCTGAGGCTCTCCAACCTCTTCGGCAATCCATCCATGTTCTGGCTGAACGCCCAGAATGCCTACGATCTCTGGCATGCCGAGCGAAAGTATCAACGGGAGCTGGAAGCGGTGGTTATGTTGAAGGCGGCTTAAACCAGCTGTTGTATAGAAACCACAAAGGCGGCTTATTGCCAGCCTTTTGATTTAAGTATTGTATCCCCGGTATTATCCGAAGACCGCGTTCATTTTTCAGAATTGAGTATGCTGACCCCGGAGTTCCAATAGATAAATAGATAACAGCATTCCGCGAGATGTTCCGGTTGATGATGCGGCCGTCCGTTGTCGGTTTTTAGGCTTTGTTCATACAAATACCCTTAACAAAAATATCCATGTAATGTCGTATCAACTCTTCGTCGCGTTCCGGCGAATGGCTGACAATGTCTTGTGTTGCCAGCTTGCTGAGGAAGTAATAGTTGACCATCCCGGCCATCGCCAAAACCGTATCGGCCGCGTTCAACTCTTTGCGAAACTGGTTGTTTGAAATACCATCCTCAACCGCATCGATCAAAAAGCGGATCACACTTTTTATGGCCGGTTGCACCACAGGGGTGAAATACTGGGTGGGGTTGGTCAGCTCACTGGTGTAATACCTCAGTAAATAAGGATTGTTTCTGTGCCTTGTTATGGTCCAGCGGATATAGCCTTCAATCTTGTCCAGCGGGTCGGCAATTCCCTTTAACTCCTCGATATGTTCAAAGGTGGAAAACTGCTCTTGAAGCACTGAAGAGTAGAGGCTCTCCTTGCCACCGAAGTGATACGATACCATGGAGATACTAACGCCTGCGGCTGTGGAAAGCTCCCTGATACTTACCCCGTTCAAACCCCGCTCGGCAAACAAGCGCGTTGCCGTGGCCATTATTCTCTTTTTGCAATCATTTTTATCCATAAACGCATTCTTATCACACTATTATTTAAGCAATCGAGATTATTTTTATAAACATAACAAACGTTCGATTGACATTGTTGGATAAAGTTTGCAAAATGTATGCAAAACGGCTGGGCCATCGGCTCAGTTAAATCAGAATCAATGAAGGAGTCACTAGATGTCTGAATTGCATGACAGAATCAAAAGGAGCAGTCTGCACTCGAAAATCAGGACTGTCGAAGACGTTATTCCGATGTTCAAGAATGGCATGAACCTTGGCTGGTCAGGATTCACGCCTGCCGGTTACCCTAAAATGGTGCCGATCGCATTGGCCGACCACGTGGAAAAAAACAACCTGCAGGGCAAACTGAAATTCAACCTTTTCATCGGTGCCTCCGTTGGTGTTGAAACGGAAAATCGCTGGGCTGCCCTTGACATGATTGATCGCCGCTGGCCGTATCAGACCGGCAAAAATATCCAGGCCGGCATTAACGAAGGGCGCATCCGCATGGGTGACCGCCATCTGTCCATGTTCGCCCAGGATCTGGGTTATGGTTTTTACACAAAGGACAACGGCGGCCGTCTTGATATCGCGATTATCGAATGCTCCGCAATTATGGAGGATGGCAGTCTGGTGCTGACAGCTTCCTGCGGGGCTGTCCCGGAGATCGTCCAGATTGCCGATAAAATCATCATCGAGCTGAATACCTCGCTACCTAATTTCGAAGGTCTGCACGACATTATCGAGCCGGTTGCGCCTCCCCACCGTCTCCCCTACCTGATCAGCCGTGTTGATGACCGGGCCGGTTCTCCGTACGTCCGCATCGATACCGACAAGATAGTGGCCATTATCGAATCAAAACTTCCGGACAATGGTCGCTCTTTCAACGGACAGGATGAATCCTCCGAGGCTATTGCAGCCAATATCATTGACTTTTTCAAGTTTGAAGTTGAACAGGGGCGCCTACCGAAGAATCTGTTGCCACTCCAGTCCGGTGTCGGCTCCATCGCCAACGCCGTTATAGGCGGCCTGGCCAATGGACCGTTCAGCGGTCTGAATGTCTGGACCGAGGTTCTGCAGGATACGATGCTGGATTTCTTCGATTCCGGGAAACTGGACTTCGCCTCCACCGTATCCCTGTCGTTTTCGGTGGAAGGATTCAAGCGCTTCTACGGCAACTGGGATAAGTACAGCAAGAAAGTAATCATGCGGCCGCTTTCCATAGCAAATCATCCCGAACCGATCCGCCGTCTCGGCTGTATCGCCATGAATACCCCGGTCGAATTCGACATCTATGCCCACGCGAACTCCACCCTGGTGGGGGGAACACGCATGATCAACGGCATCGGCGGCTCAGGCGACTTCCTGCGCAATGCCTATCTCTCCATCATGCATACTCCCTCGGTACGGCCATCCAAGACCGACCCGACCGGCATTACCTGCGTTGTGCCGCATGTGCCGCACGTTGACCACACCGAGCACGATCTGGACGTACTCGTCACCGAGCAGGGACTGGCCGACTTGCGGGGCCTTGATCCCAAAAGCCGCGCACAGCTTATAATTGATAAATGCGCCCATCCGGATTACCGGCCGCTGCTGCAGGAATACCTCGACATCGCTACAAAAGACTGTCTGGCGAGAAAAGCGGGGCATGAGCCACAGCTTCTGGACCGGGTCTTCAAGATGCAGCTCAACCTGGCAAAAAATGGCACCATGAAAATCGATAACTGGGATATCTGAAAATAAGGGCGGCCCGTATATGACGGGTCGCCCTTATTGTAAATACTGGATGACCGAAGTTAATGGTCTGGATTCTGTTTTGATCAACTTTAGCGTTCTTACAAACTCCTGAAAATTAGCTGTTTTTGTCTATTGCATGCAGCGCTTGCAGATGGCTTCAACATGGATCGCGGTTGTATTGAGGAATGGAACTACCGTGCCGTCCATATCCAGAATCAGTGGTAACTCTGTGCAGCCAAGGATCACCGCTTCAATACCGTCTCTATTTTTCATGATATCTACAATCGCCAGGAACCCTTTCCTTGTCTCACCCGTGAAGACACCAAGCTCGATCTCCGTAAAAAGTTTGTCCTGTATGGGAATTCCGGTGACCTTACTTGATTCCGGTCACTATCTTCTGTACAGCATCGATCAGGTTCGGAAGATCGTTGCGAATGGTATTCCACACAATCTCCAGATCAACTCCAAAATATTCATGCGCCAGAATATTGCGAAAATCCTTGATATCCTGCCACGGGATATCCGGATATCCATCCTTCAACGCCGCTGGCAACTTATCAACAGCCTCGCCGATGATTTCAAACTCGCGGATCACCGCCGAGTAACGCATACGATCCTGCACAAAGGCATCACATGTCACACCCTGAACATACGACTGGATAGCCGTTCCGGATTCAAGAATATCCTGACAATAGAGAAGCTGCGGACGCTCAGACATGGATGATTTCCTTGGCAACCATTTCCCGTACCAACGGCTTTAATGTGCTTTCAATCCCTAAATCAACCGTCTTGCCGAACTGTTCTTCGAGATAGCGCCTGACACCGAAGAAGTTGCTCAAGGATTTTTTTTCCGGTTTCAGTTCGATGGCGATGTCGATATCGGAATCTTCCCGCGCCTCACCCCGCGCATAGCTGCCAAAGAGGCCGACCCTGACCACACCGAAACGCTCCTCCATTTCGTCCTTGTGCGTCTGCAAGAACACAATAATATCGTTGCTGTTCCTGACCATACTATGGCTCCTTGGGTTTTCTTAACGGGAGTATACGTTTGCACTAACCAAAAAGCAAGAGGGGCGACCAATCGACCGCCCTTCATTTATTCAGACACAGGAAACGAGGATTTTTAGTTCTGGCAAAGTTGTTGAGGGATTGATCGAGAAAATTTTGGGACAGGCTTCCAAGATAGCAAGTCGTAGTGTAAGTTCAGGGGACAAAATTTGAGGAACTTCCAGTTAACAAAAATGAAAAAACCGCCCAATCAGCACCCAACGCTGACCAGTGCGGCTCTCAAAAATCCCGACCTTTCCCACCCGGTGAAACCATCCATCCCCTCCGGAGAATTCATAACAACATTAAATGAGGCTTTCTTATACTCACTGCATTGCAGCCTGTCAATTTTTGCATAAAAAGCAGAGAATACTGATTTACCGGATAACCAGCCTGTCACCTTTCAGTCACAAGAGTGGCAAATCAAACCATGTGATAAATAATAATTAGCCGGTTTTTCATGGAACCACCAAAAAGATTCTTTTAACAATGGTACTATTACGACAGAACTTTGCACAGCCGGACTTACCAAGACCATTCCACCAGCCAGGAGGGCCGATGAAAAAACTGATTTTCCTTCTCATAGGGACACTGCTTCTGGCTGTTGTCAGCACCGGATTTGCCC
>JBBQCH010000136.1:0-9341 GCA_038318485.1 Geobacterales bacterium | reverse complement strand
ACCGTACCACTATCGGCGGTCTGATTGATCGACTTGAAAAGAGCGGTTTTGTCGAACGCCGTCCCCACCCGCAAGACCGGCGCGCCTATCAAATCCACCTGACCGATCACGGCAGGGAGCTGGAAGTTCCACTGTCAGAGTGTGCCAAGCGAACTTTGGCCAAGTTAACCAGCGGTTTGAATGAGCAGGAAATCAGCGAACTCCGTCGAATGCTTATAATTTTACGTGGAGAAAGGACTGTATATGATTTTCCGGCCTGTTAGTCTTATTTGCTTATTTTTCATTTCCGTTGCCGCCCAGAGTTGGGCTGAACCGCTGACTCTGCAGGAATGTCTGCAGAAAGCCAGGAACAACAATCCGGCTTTGAGGAGCGCCGCCTGGGACACCAGCCTGGCACAGGAAAATCTGCGACTAGCGAACTCAAGCAGTTATCCGAAAATTGATGCCCAGGCCGGCTATACGATGCAGCCGGATCCGCAAGCGGTCATCATCAGTGGACGGACCGCCGAGACGCAGGAACCGGATTTTGCCTTTGCCGGACTGGTGGCTAACTACACGCTCTACGATTTCGGCCGCCGAAATTCAAAAAAAATGCAGGCAACTGCCGCAGTGGATGTTTCAACTCAATTATTTGAATCCAAACTCAGTGATGCTGCTCTGCTGGTCATCGAAACCTGGTTTGGCGTTCTGGAGACTGACAAACTGATTAAAGCGGCTGACGATGAAGTCACCCAGGTAACCGAACATCGAAGGGTAGCGCAGATTCTGTACGAAGAAGGGGTCGTCACTCGCAATGATGTGCTGCAGGCTGATGTCCGACTGGCCGCCGCCCGGCAGAAACTGCTGAAATTCAGGAACCAGCGTGAAAACGGCTGGCTGCTTCTGAACTTTCTGACCGGCAGTGAATCTGGCTACAGGGCCGAAATGGACGATAGTGCAACGCTGACAACAGATTTGGCAGCAGGCAATGATTTGGCAGCTACCATATCGAAACGTCACGACATCAGGGCATTGCAGCATGGAGTTGAAGCCAGTAATTATGAGGTCAGCGAAAGCAAAAGTAGTTTCTTCCCGGAACTGTACACACGCCTGGCACTGGATTATGTCCAGAACGACAAGGTGCGTGAACAGGCCATCATGTCGGCCACACTCGGAATAAAATTCAACCTGTTTGACGGCTTCGCATCCACGGCAACCAAGGAAAAAGCGATCAAAAACCGTTCACGGATCCAGGACAACCTGAAACTTGCCCGGGAGCAGGCCAGACTTGAAATAGACAGCGCCAGAAATGATGCCGCCGTTTCAAAAGAACGGATCAGCGTGGCTGAAACCGCCATCACCCAGAGCGAGGAGAACCTGCGCATCAATCAGGAACGTTACCGTGAGCGGGTCGGAACGGCAACCGAAGTGCTGGATGCGCAGACATTATTGACCCAAACCAGAAGCGACTACCACCGGGCCTACTATGAGTACCAGATAGCCACAGCGCGTTTGAAGCGGGCCACCGGAGAACTGTAACCGGCATACCTTTGCATCCCGGAGTCAGGCATTAAAATATCGGAGGAAACAGATGGCAGAAGAAGAAAACACCGAGTCAATTCAGGCCGAACCCATAGAGTCAGAGTCAGAGTCAGAATCAGAAGCAACGGCAGCCGGTAAACCGGCTTTCAGTAAACGACAAAAAGCCCTGTTGATTCTGTTGATCATAATCATTGTCGGCGGATGGTTCGGCCTGAAGCTGTTCATCAAAAGCAAAACCCATGTCGAGACCGACAACGCCTTTATCGAAGCCCGCATTGTACCGGTATCTTCCAAGGTTTCCGGCACTGTGGCCAGAGTACTGGTCAATGACAACCAATTTGTCAAACAGGGCCAGCTGCTGCTGGAGATTGATCAGAGCGATTACAAACTGCAGGTATCCAAAGCTGCGGCCGGTGTGGGAGTAGCCGAAAACGAGACCGGCGGTGAGTACTTGAAAGCCGAAGCATTCAGAGCAGCGCTGCAGTCGGCCAGGGCGCGCCACGAACAGGCGGTAATTGATCTTGCGCGCGGAGAAAAGCTTTACAGCCGTGAAGTAATTCCTAAAGAGCAGCTTGACCGTTTGCGCACAGCCAACCGGGTTTCTCAATCCCAGCTTAAGGAAACCGAAGAAAATCTTAAACGCGCCCAGGCTGAAGCCGGACTGGGAACTAAAATAGGCAACAAAGCCAAGGTAATGGAACGCCAGGCCCAGCTGTATGTAGCCCGGCTTCAGCTTTCCTACACCAGAATCTACGCCGCCCGCGACGGATACATCACAAAAAAATCAATCGAACCGGGCGTCAACATCCAGGCCGGCCAGCACCTGATGGCACTGGTGCCTCTGCAGGACGCCTGGATCACCGCCAACTACAAGGAGCGCCAGATAACCTATCTCAAAGCTGGACAAAAAGTTGAATTCACCGTTGATGCTTATCCCGGACGGAGCTTCACCGGCAAGGTAGACAGCATCATGGCCGGCACCGGTGCCGCCTTCTCGCTGCTGCCTCCTGAACACGCTACCGGCAAGTCTGTAAAAGTAGTTCAGCGCCTGCCGGTCAAGATCGACATTGACAACAGCTCCGATCCGGAACATCTGCTTCGGGTCGGCATGAGCGTAATACCGACAATACTGACCGAACGCCGCAGCGCAGATATACTCAAGGAATTGAGTCCCTTTTAAATGAGCGATGAAAAAACAATCAACCAATGGCTGATTACACTCACCGTCATGCTGCCGGCCAACATGGAAATCATCGACACCTCGGTCGCCAACGTGGCCCTGCCTCACATGCAGGGAAGCCTGAACGCCGGGACTGACGAAGTTACCTGGGTACTGACCTCTTATCTGGTAGCCAACGCCGTAGTGCTGCCGATGACCGGTTGGCTGTCGCGCGTCTTCGGACGGAAACGCTTCCTGATGACCTGCATCGTACTCTTCACACTGGCATCGCTGCTGTGCGGCGCCGCTCCCAACCTGGGTTCTCTGATCTTTTTCCGGGTAGTACAGGGAGCCGCCGGCGGAGCCCTGATACCGATCAGCCAGGCCATTCTGATGGAGACCTTCCCGCCCAATCAGCGCGGTATGGCCATGGCCATTTTCGGCGTGGGCGCCATGTTCGGACCGATCGTGGGTCCGGCCCTGGGAGGTTGGATCACCGACAACATGAACTGGCGCTGGATTTTTTACATCAATCTGCCGATCGGCATCATTGCAATGATTCTGTGTGCTTTTTTCATCTTTGACCCGGCCTATTTACGAAAACGGGCAACCGCGCTCAAAATCGACTACTGGGGACTGTTTCTGCTAACGACGAGCATGGGATCTCTGCAGGTTGTATTGGATAAAGGGCAGCAGGAGGACTGGTTCAACTCTTCATTCGTGATCAGCTTCAGCCTGATATTCATAACTTCGATTATTGCGCTGATCTGGGTGGAACTGACCCATGAGACCCCGATCATCAACCTGCGCCTGTTCAAGAATTTATCCTTCTCAGCCGGCAACCTGATCATGTTCGTGGTCGGTTTCTGTCTCTACAGTTCGATCATGCTGATTCCGCTCTTTCTGCAGACGCTGATGGGTTATTCGGCCACCAATGCCGGCATGGTCATGGCTCCCGGCGGTGTAGCAACTCTGATCACGATGCCCTTCGTCGGAGCGGCCCTGGCCAAACGCGACGGACGCAAGATCGTCTTCATCGGGCTGCTGCTGGGAGCAACTTCCATGTTCATCATGCAGGGGCTCAATCTGCAAGGTGCTTTCTGGAACTATACCTGGCCCCGCATCGTGCTTGGATTTGGGCTGGCAATGATCTTCGTTCCTCTGACTACGGTGACCCTGGCGACCATATCGAGAGAAGAGATGGGCAACGCCACCGGTATGTTCAACCTGCTGCGCAACATCGGCGGAAGCGTCGGCATTGCCATGGCCGCCACGCTGCTGGCCCGCTATCAGCAGTTCTACCAGACCAGCCTGGTCGCCAACATCAATCCCTACAACCCGATCTGGCAGACCCGCTTTGAGGGATTGAAGCAGACCCTGATTTCAAAAGGAATCAACATTTCTCAAGCCGACAGCAGCGCTCTGGGAATGATGTACGGCGAAGTCCGCCGGCAGGCCGGTGCCTTGGCTTTCAACCGGATTTTCTTTGTGATCGGACTGGCTTTTCTGGTCATCATTCCGCTGCTTTTGCTGCTGAAACGGACTGTGCATCAAGAGGGTGGCGGGGCGGGACATTAGCAGAGCGGAACAATACCGAATCTTTCCAGCTCAAGCAGTACGTTGGCAATCATCTGATCAAGTTTGGCATCAACCTCGGGCGTCATTTCAGCCCCCATCTCGATTGATCCGGGCTGCACCCCGATCAGAACCATTTCACGCGGCACATGACCCATCAATTCGGAGACTGCCAGCAGATCCTTGAGCCCCATCTGGTGCGGTGACAGCTTGGTTTCCAGTGCAATCGGCAGTTCTTCACCGGTCAGTTTGATGACTGTTCCCGGTTTTTCTCCGGTTTCTACCGCATCAACCAGAATCAGGTGGGTGACATCCTCCAGCATCGGAAGCAGATCCAGGCCCAGCGTGCCGCCGTCAACGACCTTGACGTTCTCCGTAAACCGGTGGCGTCGCTGCAACTCCTGAACAACCCGCACCCCGACTCCATCATCGCACATCACCAGGTTTCCGATTCCCAACACAAGCACGGACTTTTCGTATGAAATCATGAACTCTCCCCATAAAAAACGGAGCGCACCCGGCAGGTACGCCCCGTAGTTACAGAACGTAAAATAACACTCTACTTTTCTTTTCTGAGAGTAAACTTGTAACCGCTGAACATGCTGGAAATTTCGCCGCCATGTTCTTTTATATCCATCAGCCAAGCGCTGTAGATATGGTTTACAACAAACCCGAAGATAAACCACATGCTGATGTGATGAGTCAGACGCATACCCTGGTCGCTGAACATTGTGTACATGAAACCCAGAGCCTTATGCATTGCTCCCTGAGGTGCATGCTGGGCATAAAGAGCAAAACCGGTCAGGATCATGATCGAATAAATACAAAAGAGACATACATAAGCAGCGGTCGCCAGTGGGTTATGACCGACAGTTTCAGGCACTTCTTTGTCGATCAGCATATAATAGCGTAGCATTTTAACCGTTTTTTTCCGGCCGGTATCCGTCATCAGTGGAAAAAACTCGCGCCAGCTGGAATATTTATTGCCAATGAACGCCCAGATGAATCGCGATATCACACTAACAGCGAACAGATAAGCGGCTGTAAAATGTACAAAGCGAATCCAGCCCATCGTAAAATCAGAAGCCGAACTGCCGAATGAGACAGGCGTACCAATAAAGAAACCGGTGGTTGCCAGCGTCACAATACAAAACATGTTGACCCAGTGACACCATCTGACCGGCAATTCCCAAATATAGCGTTTATACTTGCAGTTATCGTTCATATCAGCCTCCCCCGTTGCCTAGGACACTTTGACTTTTACCATTTCATTACCGTTTGCATCCAGAACATGGACAGCACAGGCCAGACATGGATCGAAGGAGTGAATCGTGCGCAGTATCTCCAACGGCTTGTTGGGATCGGCGATCGGAGTCCCGACCAGGGCCGCCTCGTAGGGACCACGCTGCCCTTTGGCATCACGCGGAGAAGCGTTCCAGGTGGATGGCACCACCGCCTGATAGTTGAAGATTTTCTGGTCCTTGATCTTGATCCAGTGTCCCAGGCCGCCGCGCGGCGCTTCATGCATGCCATAGCCGTTGGCCTCCGCCGGCCATTCGGACGGATCCCATTTTTCGTTGGCATGAATACGGTAATCACCCTTGGAGATATTATTGATCAATTCATCAAGAAATTTGGGTGTTTGTTGAACATTCAGCAGACAGTCAATTCCGCGGGCAGCAGTACGCCCCAGAGTTGAAAAGAGCGCCGCCGGTCCAACTCCCAACTTGTTGAGAACCAGATCGACCACCGCCTTGGTTTCCTTGTGTCCGGAGGCATAGGCCACCAGTACGCGAGCCAGCGGACCAACCTCCATCGGCTTTTCATCATAGCGGGGCGACTTGACGAAAGAGTATTTGGCATTGGTATCCAGATACTCGTAGGGTGGCTTGGGACCGGTGTAATGCACCTCGGGTTCGCCATCGGAGGGATGCAACCCTTTTCCGGGACCGGCAGAATTTTCAAACCAGGAATGATCCACATATTCGGCGATCTTGTCCTGATCAACTTTCAGAACCTTGGACAGGTCCTTGTCGATAATGGCGCCGGACGGGAACCACATATTGCCATTTGCATCCGGAAACTCGCCGTAGCACATGTAATTGCCGACTCCGCCGCCGATTGCGGCCCAATCCTTGTAGAACGAAGCAACCGCCAGCAGATCCGGGATATAGACTTTTTCAACGAAATCCTGGGCTTTTTTCAGCAAGCGTTTGATCTCGATCAGCTTTTCAGCATTCAGAGCATTCTGGGAATCCGGATCAATCGGAATCGCCATGCCGCCCACCAGAAAAGTCTGTGGATGCGGATTTTTGCTTCCCAGAATGGCGTGAATCTTGATGACATCTTTCTGCCACTCCAGAGCTTCCAGATAATGGGAGGTGGCCATCAGATTGGCTTCGGGCGGCAGATGGTAGGCCGGATGCCCCCAGTAGGCATTGGCGAAAGGCCCCAGACGACCGGAAGCCACAAAAGCCTTGATCTTGTCCTGAACAGCTTTGAAATAGGTGGCTGAATTGTTGGGCCATTCCGAGATTGAGGCTGCCAGAGCAGCGGTTTTTACCGGATCGGCCTTCAATCCGGAGGTAATATCAACCCAGTCCAGCGCATGCAGGTGATAAAAGTGGATGACGTGATCCTGCACATTCTGTGTGCCGATAATGATATTGCGGATCAGTTCGGCATTTGGTGGAATCTTGATTTTCAGTGCATTTTCCACAGCGCGGATTGAAGCGATCGAATGGACCGTGGTGCAGACGCCGCAGAACCGCTGGGTCCAGTACCAGGCATCGCGCGGATCGCGACCTTTCAGAATTTTTTCGATACCGCGAAACATCGTCGCCGAACTCCAGGCATCAATAATTTTACCGCCGCTGACTTCGGCCTCGATACGAAGATGTCCTTCAATTCGGGTAATCGGATCGACAACTATCTTGGCCATATTCTAGCCCTCCTTGGTTTCGTCAGCAGGTTCTTTATCTTTGCGCAATGCATTCAGCACACCATGGACAGCAAAGGCTGCACTGGCGCCGGCCACCAGGCCGAGTCCGATTTGGTCGGCAGTATGTTCGATGCCGAAACCGGGTACGTTGGGCAGACGCTTGTACATTGGCGACATGGTGTCCCAAAAATTAGGCTCGGAGCAACCGACACAAGGATGTCCGGCACCAATCGGCCAACTGGTCTTTTCGTTGTAGCGCTGAGTCGGGCAGTTATGGAAAGTAGCCGGCCCCTTGCAACCCATCTTGTAGAGGCAAAAACCTTTCCGATGGCCGTCGTCGCCCCAATGTTCCACATACTGGCCGGCATCGAAATGTGGACGCCGCTCACAGTTGTCATGAATCCGCTTGCCATAGGCAAACAGCGGACGACCATGGCTGTCCAGAGCCGGAATCTTGCCGAATACCAGATAATGCACGATTGTGGCGGTCAGGTTATCGGCATTGACCGGACAGCCGGGAAGATTGATCACGGTGGCACCGGGAACGGCATCTCTGACACCTACCGCACCGGTCGGATTGGGTATGGCAGCAGCAATGCCGCCGTAGCAAGCGCAGGTACCAACCGCAATCGTGGCCACCGCCCCGCCGCAGACCTGACGGGCACGTTCCAGGTGCGTCTTGCCGCCGGTCGTACCGTACACGCCGCCGTCTTTCATCGAAATCGAACCTTCAATAACACAGATATACTTGCCCTTGAAATCTGCGATGGTTTTGTCCAGAGCACCTTCGGCCTGATGACCGGCTGCCGCCATGATCGTTTCATGGTAATCGACCGAGAGGATATCCAAAATTATTTCAGCCACGGTCGGGTTGGCAGAGCGGAGCAAAGCTTCGGTGTCACCGCTACAGCCCTGCATTTCCAGCCAGACCAGGGTTGGACGTTTAACCTCGTCCAGCGCCTGGGCAACACTGGGAGCAAAGGAAGCCGGCAGAGCCATTGCAGCCGTCATGGCAGAACAAAATTTGAGGAAGTCGCGCCGCGAGACTCCGCGCTCTTTTAAAATCTGGCCAATTGAACAATCATGTTTCAGCAAATCCTGCTCTATGGCGCCATGGTCATCGCTGTCTGTTTTTTTACCCATCTCAGCCCCCTGTTCTGGAGTTTGTACAAAACATTTATACAGAAAAACGCTTAAACCACCCTCACGAATTATAGTAAAATAAGGTTACATTGCAACTCATATTTTATATTTTAGATGCATTAAGTAAAAAATCTGCAAACAAAATAACAGTATTTTATAAGTATTTATGACTCTCAAGCAGATATATACTACTGTTTATTTTTGGCTTTTTTACTCTTATGTTTCAAATATTCCTTTTGGCGCCGCTCTGCCATGGTTATCAGCAGACTGTGACTGCCTTCAGCGGAATCAGTTTCCAGCGGTATGCGCTGCAGGTAACTGCCATCCGGCTGCATATCCCAAGCAGAACGTTTATCAGCCAGATGGGTATCAAAAACAATCCGCAGTTCTTTGGTCAGCAGGGGTGATTCCACCGGGCAAAGTACTTCCACCCTGGCTTCCAGATTCCTTTTCATCGTGTCAGCCGAAGAGATGAAATACTCGTCGGCGCCGCCATTGTGGAAGTAGTATATTCTCGAATGTTCCAGAAAACGTCCCACAATACTGATTACATGTACCGTTTCCGAAAGGCCGGCAATGCCGGGACGCAACCGACAGGTATCACGCACAATCAGGTCGATCCTGACCCCAGCCATGGACGCCCGGTAAAGAGCCTTGACGATATCGCCATCTTCCAGCGCATTCATCTTGAATTGGATCAAACCATCACCTTTTTCCTGATGGAGCAGGATCTCGCGTTCAATCCTGGAAATCAGTGCCTTTTTCAGAAGACGCGGAGCTGGAATCAACTTCTGGTAATTGCGCCGGGCCATGAAGCCGGTCGTCAGATAATTGAACAGTTCGGTCACATCCTGCGCAATAATCTGATCACAGGTCAACAGTCCGACATCACTGTACAGCCGAGCCGTGTCGGCGTGATAATTACCTGTACCGATATGCACATAACGACGCAGTCCGCTATAATCCTGGCGAACCACCATAATCACCTTGCAATGGGTCTTG
>JBBQCH010000135.1:0-9345 GCA_038318485.1 Geobacterales bacterium | reverse complement strand
CTGATCGGTATGCAGTTCTGTCTGGATGGTTTTGTAGTCGGTCTCCGCCTGGAGGATGTCCTTGCGGGCGGCAATTTTCTTCTCCACCAGACCCTTGATCCGTTCCATGTTGGATTGAGCCAGGGCCAGCTTCGTCCTGGACTGGCGGTAACGGCCGAGCGCTTCACCCAGTTCAACACTGTCCAGGGTGGCCAGGGTTTGCCCGGTTGCAACGCTGTCACCAAGCGACGCTTTGACGTTAACAATCTTGCCGCTGATGCGGGGCGAAACATGGGCGATCCGGTCGGCATTGACCTCCACCTTGCCGGTGGCGCTGATTATCCCGGCCAGTTTCTGCATTTTAGCCGCCGTAACGACAATGCCGTTTTCCTTCTGGGTTTCGGCGGACATCGTAACCAGCTCTTCTTCACCATGCTCATCATGCCCTTCATGGTTCTCCTTCTTTTGATCGTTTTCGTCATGACCACCTTTTTCTTCCTTGTGTCCGGCCTCTTTATGTTCTGCCGTTTCAGCTCCGCTGCCGGGAAGGTGGCTGAAGCGGTACAGAAACGCGCTGCCCAGGGCAACTGCGATGACGAGTCCGATAATGATTCCTTTTTTCTTCACTTGGTACCTCCGATAAAGTCAACTGCCACTGCTCTCTCCAGTTTCACAAGGGCCATCTGGTTGTCATACATGGCGGTCAAATAGCTGTCATTGACCTCGAAAAACTTTTTCTGTTCCTGAATGACCGCCAGAACTCCAACCTCGCCGAGTCGGTAGGCTTCCTGGGTCAATTTGAGGTTTTCATCCAGTTGAGGGAGCACCCGTTCCCGGTAGAGGTCCAGAGCACCCCGGGCATTTAGCAATCCGGCATAGGCGGTCTCAACCTCACGTTCCACATTTATGCTGGCTGCATCCAGTCGGCGTTCGGTGCCCTGCTTCCGGGCCCGTGCTTCATGCACTCCGGCCTGATTACGATCAAAGATGGGAATCGGGATTGAAAGTTTCAGGCCAATCGTGTAGGCGGTCTCCCTCCCTTCCACTCCGCCGATTTCCATGCTTGCGGTGTCACGGCGGACCGCCAATCCGGCGGTAAGGTTGGGGACACTCTCCGCCTGTGCCAGGTCGATATCGGCGTCACCCCTGCTGCTTTCAGCCTGAATGGCCTTGAGATCGGGACGGTTGCTTTGTGCCAGCAGTTTCAAATCTTCCAGTGCAGCTGCCGGTTGCCGGGATTCGGCCAGATCTCCTGAGATGGCCGGCCGCTCTGAAAACGGTGTTCCCGTCAGGGACATGAGTTTGGCCTGGCTTCGCTGCAGTTCCTGTTTCACGATGATGCGTGCACCCTCGCTCCTGGCCAGCTCCACTCTCACCAGGTTGACTTCCAGCTCCGGTATGTCTCCCGCTGCCAACCTTTCCATGGAAACATCCAGGAGCTGACGATTGACGGCGATGTAATTTTCCGCCAGCACGGCACGCTGTTCTGCCAGCAGAGCGGCATAAAAGGCGGTTTTTACTACATCGCGCAGGGCGCATTCGCGCTCTGCCAGTTGCCAGCGATAGATTTCCTGTTCGCGGTCGGCAACCGCCAGCCGTTTGCCCCGCTTGCCTGCCAGCACGATTTCCTGTGAAATGCCGAGTGACAGGCCGCTTTCCGAACTGCTGCCGCTCAGGGCTCCACTGCTTCCTTCAAATTCAAGATTTGGGTTGGACAGAACTCCCGCCTTGATTTTATTTGCTTCGTGGATACCCTTTTCGGAACGAAAGGCACGGATTTCTCCGTTATGCTGCAGTGAATACTCAACCAGTTGCGGCAGAGTCAGCTCCCGACTGGCCGACTGTACGGGAAGTGCGGTCGCAGACCAGGCAGCTGTCGCTGCCATGGTCGCGAAAATTCGAAATGCTTGTTTTCTCAAAGAAATAACCTCCGGATATTTGAACTTACGGGACGACAATGCTCTGTTTGCTTGAACGCCGCAGGGCGTACGCAAATCACGCACGGAATGTGCAAAATTGACGGATACACGAATGCCGGGATATGGCAACCCGTACTAGAATCTGTTGTGTTGTTGGATTATGCAGAGGGTTACGAACTAGGCGGCTACGTCAGGGGGATCAAACAATGAAAGGTAGACTTCCGGGAAATAATGGGATGATTCGAAATATGAACCGATGGTTGCGGAACTTGCGGACGAAATAGTGATCACTCCGGAGGGGAGAGGTGAGTGGCAGGGGCAGTCGAAACAGTTGTCATGATTTGGGTCATGATGTTCCGTGTCAGGGCAGCAGGGAGTCTCTGACTGTTCATGGGAAGCTGAAATTGAAAGTCGTGCCGAAGATGCACAGCTCTCGTCATCGTGGCAGATACCTGTCATTGGTGATAACAGTACGATCGCCAGGACGATGGTCGTAAAAAAACGGAATATGTGAGCTTGCTTTGAGAACCACATAGGAGTTAACCTAAATTATTCAGTTCATATTTGTCAAGGAAAGGGTTGTGCAGTATTGTACGGTACCGAAATAAACCATGTTTTCTCAAAAGCTCTAGATTGACAGGTTACTTCATCGTGAAGGGTGATAATATTAACTAATGTAGTTATTTTCCATCCTCATGCTGGTCGATAAAAATAGATTTGTCCAGCCGGTCGAGCCCTCTGGCAATCAAGCGCAGGCCAAGCATTATCAGCATGAATCCGAAAACTACGGTGGGCATTGTTTTAAAGACCAGGGCAACGATGCCGAAAGTCATAAATGCAATTCCCAGTTTCTGGCACCGTTCCTGTCGTTTCAGCCCTTTGCTGTTGACTGAAAAAAAGTAGAACTGGAAGCTTATCACCAGCAGTGGAAGAATGATAAATATTTCAACAATATTGTACATGATGGCCTCCTTTTGATCTGTAAAAAAACTTTGTAATTAGTCAGTAGTAATCTCAAGCTAATTCGTCAACCCTCAACTTGCGCATATTCTACTGTTGAGTTCATGCCAGCGCCGTGCCGATTCGATGTCCCGCATGACGCCATGCACGTCGGCCGGAATTCCGCTTTGCACGAAGCGTCCCGTCAGAATGCTTTCCGGTTTGAGTTCGCCGGTGGCAAAAAGTTTCCAGATTTCCCTGCCATAATCGCTATCCAGAAGTTCCGGAGCAAAACGCCCAAAGTAGGAGGTCATGTTTGCAACATCCCGCAAAAACATGCCAGCTGCATTGTTGTTTCCAGCTGCATCAATAGCCTGGGGCAGGTCGATGATAACCAGTCCGTCGCCGGCGACCAGTACGTTGTATTCGGACAGGTCGCCATGAATCAGTCCGGTGCAGAGCATCAGAACAATCTGCGAGATCATGATGCGGTGATATTCAATGGCCTTCTCCGCGCTAAGCCTGACGTCATTGAGCCTGGGCGCGTTATGACCCT
Organism: Geobacterales bacterium; assembly: GCA_038318485.1. GTDB lineage: Bacteria > Desulfobacterota > Desulfuromonadia > Geobacterales > Pseudopelobacteraceae > JACRCG01. Next base: position 5,952 of record JBBQCH010000135.1, on the reverse strand, counting down.
GTTCGTCCACCACCAGCTCCATCAGCAGCACCCCGCCTGCGAAGCTGAATATCTGAGGTACGCGTACTCCGGCTTCTGCCAGCCGTCTCAGGGCGTCAACCTCGGCGTTCTGCCAGGCCCCCTCCTGCTCTTTCCGGCCGAACTTGGAGTTTTTACCGATCGCGCGCGCCTGGCGGCTGTTTTTTACCCTGCGGCCTTCCTGGTACTTGGTTTGCTTGCTGAAGCTGCGGTTGTCGGCATCCTTGTAGACTTTGGCGCAGCGAAGCTCTCCCATGGACCGGACGATATAAACTTCAGCCTCTTTGCCGCTCATAAGCTGTGAGACAACTTCATCAACAAGACCGTTCTGGGCCAGTATCTCGAATTTTTGGGGCATTTTCATAAAGTTATAATATCCTGTTCTGGTCGCAAAGAAACCGTTTCCATGCATTTCCCTGTTTGTTAGGTTTTGTGTGACGGTTCGCTCGTCAGGGGTTGTGCGGACTGTTTCCGAGGAGATAAGGGGAGGCGGCGTTCGTACCTGATGATATGTAATGATAAATTTTTAGATAATAAGTCGATGAGGCACTATACCCTAAACCGCCGTTAAAGCCTAGTGCATTTCCTGAATCCCTCGGGCGGCGGGTTTTGGGGCTATAAAATGAAGCTGTGGATACGGCTGTCTATTCACAATTTATTAACGTAAAGACAGCTCAGAACCCTTGCAAAATTAATATAACTATCTATTAAGACAATAAAGGCGTACATTCAACTAGCTGACCTGTCATCAAATATCATTTCCCTCAGTTACTTCGACCCCTGTCTTTTCATCCGGTCATCTCCATCCACCTCTCGTTCAATTTTTCTGTTGCTGTCAGCACGGTGAAGAATCATGCAGGTTATGATCAAGTTGTATTACAGGTGTCCGGAGAAGGTCAACATGCGGTCTGGCCTTCGTTACCAGGCATCGGGAAGTAGCAGTTGTTAACCCAGCAGGATAAGGAGATGAAATGGTTATCAAACGAGGCATTGTAGTTAGTCATTCAGGAGCGGTAGAATGGGGAGTCGGCAAAGTAGTTGAAGTGAACGCACTTAAAGCGACAATCCAGTTCAGTGATGGAATCATCAGGAAGATTGCTTCTTCGCATTACACTACTCTTCAGCCGGGTGATCCGGATTCTTTTGTGCCAATTCCAGAAAAAATTACAGCTGCAAAGACCCGGGCGCCGGTAAAGAGAAAGACCAAACTGAAACCGGCGGTGGCTGTTTAAACAATAAACGTATTTTGCGTATAAAAACTTTGATTTTGTAATTTGAAATTGCCGATTGTGTCGTCAGACGTAATCGGCAATTTTATGACAACGACTCTTGTTTAGAGCCATACAAATTTTCCTGCCATTTAAACTCCTGCCAAAACTCCAAAAAACTTCTGCTTTGCCGTCTACGCCCCTTAGTACTTTATCCAATAATTCCGACGCACTATGATTCCAATGAATAGTGACCCGGTAAAATCAAAAAGTTATTTTGAGTGATCGGTTAAAATGCCCGAGGTATCTGGTATAATTATAATTATAAAAAACAGCTTATAAGATTATTATTTGGGCAGAGGGCTTATAATGCCGGAAAATATCAAGGCAACCCAGCAGAATGCATGGCGCAGGGTTATAACGGCATTGGCCTACTTTCTGACTATTACCATCTTTTTCGCACTGTTACTGGTGGTTTTCTACCGCAAGGAAGTCAAGCCGGTTCAGGACAATCTGAAGAGCCAGGCAGTCAACACGGTAACTCTTCAAAAAAATATAATCGGCGGCAATTTCGGACTCATTTCCGCAGACCTTCTGTTTCTGACCAATCATCCCCACTTGAAAGAAATGTTTACTTCACCGGGCATCCATCGGGAAAAATTTGCAGGCGATCTGGCCCTTTTCAGCCGGACCAGTAAAATCTACGATCAGGTGCGGGTGCTGGATTCCACCGGTATGGAGTTGATCCGGGTAAACTTGATTAATGGGAAAGCTGTTGTTGTTCCGGATGACCAGCTTCAATTCAAGGGCGACAGGTATTATTTCAAGGAGACCATCTCGCTTGCGGAAACGAAAGTGTTCATTTCCCCTATTGACCTGAATATGGAGCATGGACGAATCGAGCAACCACCCAAGCCGATGCTCCGCTTCGGGACACCTGTGTTTGATGCAAAAGGGCGGAAACTGGGCATCATTGTCTTCAACTATCTGGCCGGAAATCTGATCCAGAATCTCAAAGCGGTTTCCGCCGGCCATCCAGGCCAGCACATGTTGCTTAACCAGGAAGGCTACTGGCTAAGCGGCGGCAAGGCCGAAGATGAATGGGGGTTCATGTATGAAAATGGCAAACAGAAAACCATGGCCAACAAATATCCGGAAGCATGGCAAACTATCAGCAATTCGGATTCCGGCCAGTTTGTAACCAAGAGCGGCCTTTTTACTTTTAGCACCGTTTCTCCGCTGACGGCGGTCGCTGAACACGCAGATACTTTGATAGAAGCGGCCGCTTCAGAAGGCAACAATGTAAAACCAAAGGGCTACGGCTGGAAAATTGTTTCTTTCATCCCGAATGCCGCCCTTCATGCTGGAGAGAGATCCATTCGTAACAAGTATGGGTCTTTTTTCATGGTGTTGCTGGTTCTGTCGGCTGCCGGAAGCTGGTTTGCGGCAGAGAGGGCCTTTGCCAGGAGTCAGAGAGAGCAGGATCTGTTGAGTTATGGTGAGAAACTGAAAAATGAGGTTCTTGAACGAACCAGTGAACTTGAGAAAAGCAGCATAGCTTTACTGAACGAACTTGATGCGCACAAACAGACGGAAAATGAACTTCGTGAACAGGTAGACTTCAACTGGCGTGTCTTCAACTCGACTAATTCCCATTTGGCTGTCGTTGATAATGACGGTTTTATCCTTGAGGTGAATGATGCCTGGCGCAGTTTTGCCAAGGAAAACCTGAATAATGATGAAAGTGCATGGGGTGTTGGCGCCAACTATTTTGTAAAATATGATGAGAATTGGGGCGACGCGGAATTAGCAGAAGAGGCTTTTGATGGAGTCCGGAAAGTACAGTCCGGTCAATTGTCAAGCTTCAGTCTTGAATATCCATGCCATGGTCCGGGTGGCGTAAAGCGCTGGTTTCTTCTTTACGTATCTCCGCTGCAGGGCAAAGCAGGTTCCGTACTGGTTTCACATACCAACATTACCGCCCGCAAACTGGCGGAGGTGAAAGTGCAACAGAGCCTGACAGAAATGACCGCCTTGAATGCGCTTGCCCAGCAGATCACAGCTAACGGCAGTCTCGACAATATTGTTGATGCATCTATCGCCGAAATCACCAGACTTATTCACCCGGATCTGGTGCTGCTGTTTATGCGAAATGGTGAAAATCTTGAATTGCTGAGGTATGGTCCGAAAAATTCGTCATTGAAACATGGAGAGACGCCTTCTCATCATATCGGTGACTGTCTATGTGGACTTGCAGCCAGTTCAGGCCAGCCGACTTATTCAATAAATATCCATGCCGACAGCCGTTGCAGCTGGAATAAGTGCAAGAAAGCCGGTGTCAGGTCGTTTGCCGCATTGCCGCTTCTGGTGGAAAACCAAGTGTTTGGAGTTCTTGGACTTGCATCTGATGTTGAGGTGGATTTTGAAAAACAGGGTTCATTTCTCGAAGTGCTTGCCACTGAAATTGCCCTGGGAGTGAAAAATGCTCTGCTGATAGAAGAGGTCATGAAGCACTCCGGCGCATTGGAAAAGGAAATTACAGAGCGAAAACAGGCTGAGGAGGAGTTGCGGCTGCACAAGGAGCATCTCGAAGAGTTGGTGGAGATGCGCACCGGAGAACTGGCTGCAGCCAACGTTCGTCTCCAGGAAGTCGACCGGCTCAAATCCATGTTCATCGCTTCCATGTCCCACGAATTGCGCACCCCACTCAATTCGGTGATCGGTTTCTCCAGCATAATGCTTAAAGAATGGATTGGCGCGCTTAACGATGAACAGAAAAAGAGCATGACTTCCATCCTCAATTCCGGCAAACATCTGCTGTCGCTGATCAACGACGTGATCGACGTCTCAAAAATCGAAGCCGGCATGATTGAGGTCGGCCGGGACAGCTTTGATCTGGCAGAATTGCTGACGGAAGTAGAACAGGCTTTTACCGAAGAGGCTCAGGACCGGCGGCTTTTCCTGAAAGTGCAGCAAATACATCTGCCGATGCTTACAGATCGGCGCCGATTGTTGCAGTGTCTGTTCAATCTGGTCAGCAATGCCATCAAATACAGCGAGCAGGGTGGTGTCAGTGTCTCTGCCCAGCATGACCAAGTGCATGGGCGTGTGACGATTGCTGTCACAGATACCGGTATCGGCATTGCGTTGGAGGATCAGTCCACGCTTTTCCAGGCTTTCAGCCGGCTCCAGTTCCCGCTTGCCGCCAAGGTTCCGGGTACCGGCCTGGGGCTTTATTTGACCAGGAAAATCACCGTGGAAATTCTGCAGGGAGAGATCAGTATGAGGAGCGAACAGGGGAAGGGCAGCACCTTTAATATGACGCTGCCTTGCAGGGTTTGATTTCCATAAAGAAAAAAAGCGGGCGAAGCTCGGAAAGGCATACAGATGACTGAATCGGCTCTTCTGGAAAATGAGAATCACTTTCGGACGATATTTAATGCCGCGAACGACGGAATATTTATTCAAGAAATTGACAATGGCACGATCCTGGATGCGAATCGGAAAATCTGCGAGATGTTCGGCGTGACCCTCGATGAAGCTCTGCATGCCACTGTCGGAGATTTCAGCTCAGGTATCGCACCTTACACCCAGGCTGATGCCATGGCCTGGATTCGAAAGGTATCTCTGGAAGGTCCACAGGTTTTCGAATGGCAGGCGAAAGACAAGACCGGACAGTTGTTGTGGCTGGAGGTAAACATGTGCCGCGCCGCCGTCGGTGCCGTTGACCGCATGGTCGTAACGGTGCGGGACATCGCAGAACGAAAACTGGCAGAGCAGGAGCTGAACATAGTCAACGAAGAACTGCGCACCATCAACCGGATTATCGCCACCAGCACCGGTGTGCTCGATACAAAAGAGATGCTCGATAAAATTCTGATCGAAGCGCTCAAAATTGTCGGATTGGAAGGAGGTACGGTCTGCCTGGTTGAGCCGGACGATACCCTCCGGCTGGTGACCGAAAGAGACACTTCGGCGGCAACTATTCTGGATCTTACGACCAACGATATCAAGATAGGTGATTGCCTGTGCGGAAATTGCGCCCACGACAACTGTCCGCTGATTCTCACCAACCGTGAGGAGGTTCTGGCCTATGCAACCCGCGAAGCCCAGCGTGGTGAGGTGATTAATTTCCATGCAGCTTTTCCTTTTACAATCAAAGGCAAGAGCGTCGGGGTCCTGTGTGTGTTCTCCCGCACCGGGAAAAAACCGACTGAAAGGAGCTTGAAACTGCTCGAAACCTTGACTGCACAAGTTGCACTGGCAATCGAGAACGCGCAGATTTATGGAAAACTGCAGCAGAGCGCAGTTGAGTTGGAACGGCGGGTGGATGCCAGGACACAGGAACTGGAAGAGGAGCTGAAAGAGCGCTTGACGGCAGAGGAATCCCTGCACGCGGCTACAACCGAACTGAAAGCCAAAAACGCCGAACTGGAACGGATGAACAAAATCTTTATCGGTCGGGAACTGCGGATGATGGAGCTGAAGGAGCGGATTAAGGAACTGGAGAAAAATGCTGAATTACGCAATCAGTCAGCCTCGTCTTAAGGGAAGATATTAGGTCGTATTTGTAGGTTATGAAAATTGAAACAGTCAATCAACAAAGAGAAAATCGATGGCATTGGTGAGTTCGGCTTTAAGGTGATTAAGTTGTGCAAGAGGGGCGCTCAAATTACGGTCAGATACGGTAAATATATCCAGCAGGCTGGCGGAATATTGCTCACCG
>JBBQCH010000134.1:0-9470 GCA_038318485.1 Geobacterales bacterium | reverse complement strand
AATAACGTGCTATAAGCTGGTTAACGGTTTAATTTCAGGGGGTCTTTAAATGGCTGTAATTACATTTTCGCGAGAAATGGGTACCGGTGCTTACCACATTGCTACAGAAATAGCAAAAAAACTCAAATATACGCTGGTTGATGGTCAACGTATAGCCTTGCTGGCTTCGCAATATGGTCTTACACCGGAGTTATTGCAATTGGTAGACGAAAAACCTCCTGTCTATATTACTGCCGAGGACAGGAAGCGCGCAGCAGCTCTTAACACAATCGAACTTATTATTCTTGACCTGGCCCGCAAAGGCAACATCATTATTTACGGCCGGGGTGGGCAGGATCTTCTGCAGGGATGTAAAAATCTGCTGCGTTTGCGTTTTATCTCAGATTTTGAAGAGCGGGTCGAGCGCTTTGCTGAGCGTGAGTGGATTGACCCTGATATGGCTCGCACCCTGATTCGTCGTAGCGACCATCAACGGGGTGGGTTTGTTCATTTTTATTTTGATCGTGATTGGAACGATCCGAATAATTACGATGTGATTTTTAACACCTCACGGCTCTCGGAAGATACAATAATAGACTGTATCGTTGCTGCTACGAAAGAGCCTTTACTGAAAGATGCTGACAAAACCTCAGTAAGTCTTATTGACTCCATAATAATGGTGAAGAAGATTGAAACAGCTCTGTTAAGTTCTCCGGCTTTGGAAGACTATCGTCCCTTCATCATTAAGTTTGATAAGGGTGTTGTCTCATTAGGCGGCTATATCGTTTCGGATGCTCAGAAAAATACTGCAATCAGTATAGTACGTTCTGTCAAAGGTGTTACTGCTGTCAATGCTGACATTCAGATCGTTAACTACAAGGCTTACAAGGATAAGATTTGGTGATGTCTACTTGAATGAGGTTTTGCCGTGATTTTATGCCGTCGTACAGAGGGGCGAGAAGGGCGCTGTCAAAGCGGATACCTTCCCGCCCTTTTCCAATTTCAAGCCCGTCTTCAATTCCATGGAAATCTGATCCAGCTGTAATAATGAGTTGCAGATCTATTGCCAGCCGTCTCAGAAATTCAATTTCTTGAGGCCAAGACATATTGTTGAACACTTCCAAACCGTCAAGCCCAATCTGTTTTAATTCGGATATAACTCTGCAGAGCTCCTCCGGTTCTTTGGAAATACTGGTGGGATGCGCAAGGATTGCAACGCCGCCAATTCGATGGATTTCACTGATCGCATCATTTATAGGCCAATAACTTTTGGGAACATTGCATGGGACCAGGTAACGTCGAAAGGCATCTTCTACGCTGGTTACGTACCGACGATGCATCAAGGCTCTGGCAATGTGCGGTCGGCCAATGGCTCCCTGCGCAAATGCACAAACTTCCTCAACAGTTATCGTGGGACGCCCTTCACTCAATAAAAGCGAATTAATTTGCTGAAGAATTTCTTGATTACGTGATTCCCGCCGACTCCGGAAACCATTAAGGCGCCGAAGAAAAGATTTGTCTGTGTAGTCGATACCATAACCCAACATGTGGACATCATCAAAATTGTCATACTGTACAGAAAGTTCTGTAGCCGGCAGTACTTCAATGCCTGTTGCGTGGCCAGTTGCCATTCCCTCGGATATGCCGTCAACCGAATCATGATCGGCAATAGCAATCACTTCAACACCCAGTTGCTTTGCTAATCCAACAAGTTCGGACGGAGTGTAAGCACCATCGGAAAAGCTTGAGTGTATATGCAGATCAATGTTCATTAGGAAGCATAGTACCGTTAAGTAGTCAAAAAGTAAAACTACTATTGCTTGGCTGCAATCCATGAGATAATATTAGATCCGTGAAAACGGAAGACATCCATATAGTAATTGCGATTCTGCGCGAAGAGTACAAAACCTGGCAGACGCCTGCGGTTACGATCCTGTCGCAGTGTGAATGCAGTCCTTACAAAATTCTGGTTTCCTGCATTATCTCGTTGCGAACAAAGGATCAGATAACGGCTTCTGCTTCGGCTCGCTTGTTCGCCCGTGCCGGCACACCAGGCGATATGATAAGGCTTTCTGCGCTTGAAATCAGTGAACTTATCTACCCCGCCGGATTTTACCGGAACAAGTCTGAGCATATTCTGGCAATTTCCAAACAGTTGATTTCGGAATACGGTGGTAATGTACCGGATGAAATTGAGGAACTTCTGAAGTTTAAGGGGGTAGGGCGCAAAACGGCCAATCTGGTGGTTACGCTTGGTTTTGGCAAACCGGGAATTTGTGTTGACACCCACGTACACCGCATCTGCAACAGATTAGGCTACATCCATACTAAAACGCCTGAAGAGTCTGAAGCAGCACTAAGAAATAAACTTCCGGTTGAGTACTGGATACTGATAAACGAGTTGCTGGTAGCATTTGGACAGAATCATTGTCTTCCCGTATCGCCACGTTGTTCAACTTGCCGGCTTGAGTCGCTTTGCAAATATGCAGGAGTTGCAACGTTGCAGCGATAATATGGCAACACAAAAACAGCCGGTAACGGTAAATGGTGGTTGCCAGTAGATAAAAACTATTATAAAATAAAACACTTTTATTCTAACTATAATAAGTCAGGAGGTATAGAAATGCTAAAGAAGATCGGTTTTATAGGTTTGGGTACTGTTGGACGGCATATGGCTGCCAATCTGGCCAAAGGAAGTTATGAACTGACTGTATTTGACAGTGATCAGGCTGCCATGGGCGAGTTGGTCGCTTTGGGTGCTAATGCCGCGGCTTCAGCTCAAGAGGCGGCTAAGGGACGTGACCTGGTTATTGCAATTGTTCCGGAAGGAGCAGAGCTAGGTCCGTTGTTTTTTGGCGAAAAAGGTATTCTGGCCGGTATAGACGCCGGAACAATCCTGGCGGATATGGGGTCACACTCTCTTGATACAACGTTGAAAATGGCTGATGAGTGTGCAAAGAAGAAAGTACAGTACCTCGATTCTCCGGTTTGGGGTAACAAGGAGCATGCAGTCAATGGTCTGGTCACAATTATAACCGGTGGTGATCAGTCACTGGTTGGAAAATGTCGTGAAGCTTTCTCAACCTTTGGTTTGAATATTATCCATGTCGGTAAGATTGGTGACGCCACCAAGATGATGTTTATCGTTAACATGGTACAGTCAGAATTGGTTGAAGTTTTGGCTGAAGGACTGGTATTAGGCGAAAAAATGGGTTTCACTGCCGATCGAATTCTTGAAGTCCTTGATACTCGCGGAGTTGCTTCACCACTTTTCCACAGAAAAGGTCGAGCCATGGCTCGTGGAGATTTCTCTCGAAGTCTGGCTCTCAAATATGTTCATGAACAGTTGCATGTTGTACTGAATGCCGCTCGTCTTGTTGGACTGCACCTTCCGGCTGCCGAGGCCGCCTGCAAGGTGTATGAACAGGGTGTCGAAGATGGCTTGGGAGAAGAGGATTTTTCGGCTGTTATTAAGGTGCTCCGCAAGTAGTCTTGTAGAGTATAAAGGTTGTGGTATAGTTGCAGGCGTCCAGTTCATGGGCGCCTGTTTTTATTTTCAGGTCTTTGTTTGTACTGCATAAAGGAGTCAAGTATGAACTCTGCTTTTCGGCCACGTACCGTTTATGTCGCTGCATCCTGGATGGCACCTGTCGGCCGTTACAACGGAAAGGACAAGGAGGCCCTTACCTTTCTGGAAATGGCCGAACGTTGCGATTCAGTTTTTGCTGGTAGCCCGGTAAGAAGCCGCGAAATAGAAGCGGTTGTTGTTGGCAGTCAGAATCCTTCCGCTTTCTCTGGCGTTGACAATACCGCCGCCAAGATTGCCGGAATACTTGGTATCTCGGGAGCGCGCTCTGTTCTTGTTGATACCGCGTCATCCTCGGGGGCTTCCGCCTTTGAAAGTGCATACCTGGAAGTGGCATCCGGCCGTTTTGATAATGTGCTTGCGATCGGCATCCAGAAGATGAGTGATACAAATACTCTGGATTATACCCGTATTATTTCAGGCGTCATTGATCGTGACGAGTCTGAATACGGCCTGACCATGCCTGCCTGCGGAGCGCTGGTGGCAAGGGCACTCAAAGATCGTCTTGGGTTGACAGATGAAGAGTGGATGGCTTACTCGGCCCTGTTGACTCAGCGCAGCCACAGGTATTCATCCATCAACCCGGATGCTCATCTCCAATTCACCATTGACTTGAATGATTATTATCAACAGGTTGCCAACAATAAAAACTATCTTTACTGGGACCCTCTTCATTACCATGATTTCTGCCCTATGTCGGATGGCATGGCGTCCATAATTCTGACGTCTTCTCCGCAGGACGTTCTGGTGAGTGGGGTCGGCAGCGCCACTGATATTCCGACTATTGCCGACCGCAATTATTTTCACTCTTTTCCAGCCACCGTTATAGCATCCGCATACGCTTATGGTATGGCCGGAATCAGAGATATTAAAGCATTTGCCGGCAAACTGCATGTCAATATGCATGACCCGTTCAACGGTTTTGGTCCGATCAATCTTGTTGATCTGGGAATTGTCTCTCGAAATAGATTGATGGATGCCTTGCTTGACGAGAACATCACAGGTGAAAGCGGAACCTTTCCAACTAACTTGACTGGCGGATTAAAGGGGAGGGGACATCCTTTGGGTGCGACAGGCATGATTCAAATTGTAGAAAATCATCGTCTGATCAGAGAACGAGGCTTCTCAATGGGCCTTTCCCATTCCATTGGTGGACCGATTAATAACAACGTCGTGACACTTCTGGAGCGCACTGAACAATATCGACAGCGACCTCATGATCGTTTCAAACCTTGGGGACTGCCGTCTCTCGGTAAGCTGAAGCCTAAGGGTATTACACTTGACGCTATCCTTGCTTCTAAAACTCCTGTTGAGGGTGAGTTCGTAACTGCTACAGCCCGATATAATCATAAAACCGGACTGCCGGAACTGGTTATCCTTATTGTTGCCTGCCGTTATGAAGGAGCCACTCATAAGTTCCTTTTTGGTGTTGATGGTGAAAGTTATCCGCAAATATCATCTTTGAAAGCCGGGGATCCTGTAGTTGTTTGCAAAGAGGTTGACGCTATCATGGTCAACAGCATACCGGTAAGAAAATTCTATACAAGAACGATCAACGGGCTGGTGGAACTGGCTGGAAATAACTGGCGGAAACTGATCGGCAAAAGATAAACGATAAAAAAAACGGCCGGATAAAACCGGCCGTCTAATAAATAATATACAAAATTCAAATTGCTATGCTGCCTCAAGCGACGAATCATCGTCACCATCAGCTTCATCAAGATTCCGCTTTTCCACATTCGCAACGGGATGTTGTGCAGGAGCCTCTGTTTGAAGGCGTATTCCGCGGTAACGAGCGATGCCTGTGCCGGCAGGTATGAGCCGACCCATGATGACATTCTCTTTCAATCCGCGTAAATGATCAATCTTTCCTTCGATAGCGGCCTGAGTCAAAACCTTTGTCGTTTCCTGGAACGAAGCAGCCGAAATAAATGACTCTGTCGAAAGCGACGCCTTTGTTATACCCAGCAGTAACGGTTCAGCAACAGCGGGGCGTTTGCCGTCGGCAAACGCTTTGTCGTTCTCCTGCTCAAACATATAACGCTCGACCTGATCATCCACCAGCAGATTTGTATCGCCGGTGTCCTTGATACGTACTCGTCGCAACATCTGGCGCACAATGACCTCGATATGCTTGTCATTGATCTTGACACCTTGCAGACGATAAACTTCCTGTACTTCGTCAACCAGATATTTAGCCAGTTCCTTGACGCCCAATACCCGCAAGATATCATGGGGATTAGAAGAACCATCCATCAAAGGTTCACCAGCCCGTACATGATCTCCCTCATGTACACTGATGTGTTTTCCTTTGGGAATTAAATATTCTTTTGGCTCGCCAAGTTCCGGAGTTACAATAACCTTACGTTTGCCTTTAGCATCCTTACCGTAAGTAACCCGGCCGTCGATCTCAGTAATAACGGCAAAGTCTTTTGGTTTGCGAGCTTCAAAAAGTTCGGCAACACGCGGCAAACCACCAGTAATATCTTTTGTTTTGGTAGTTTCGCGTGGAATCTTGGCAATAATATCGCCGGCGCTGATGACCGTATCATCGATAACGGAAATGTTCGCTCCAGCAGGCAGGAAGTAGCGGCCAATAGTGCCGCCACCTTCGCCGTTTACATCCTTAATGGCGATGCGTGGACGTTTGTCAGTATCCTTTGTTTCTATGATTACCTTACGGGATAGCCCGGTTACATCATCGAGCTGTTCTTCCATTGTCACGCCTTCAATGATGTCGGCAAACTTTATCTTACCAGCAACCTCAGTCAGAATAGGCATTGTGTAAGGATCCCATTCGGCAAGCGTTACACCCTGCTTGACCACTCCGCCCGGGACAATCTTGATTTTGGCACCATAAACAACGGTGTATTTTTCTCGTTCACGTCCGGATTCATCAATAACGGCTATCTCACCGTTACGATTCATAACGATATGGTGGCCTTCATTGTTCACAACTGTATTCACATTGATATACTTGATGATACCGTCAGCGCGGGCCTCAAGAGAGGTCTGCTCAGCGTGACGTGAAGCTGTACCACCGATGTGGAAGGTACGCATTGTCAACTGAGTTCCCGGTTCACCAATTGATTGAGCGGCGATGACGCCGACCGCCTCACCCATATTAACGCTGTGACCGCGAGCCAGATCTCGACCATAGCATTTAGCGCAAATTCCGCGCCTGCTCTGGCAGGTAAGAACCGAACGGATCTTGATTTTCTCAAGTCCGGAGTCTTCAATGCGCTTGACCAGATATTCGTCAATTTCCTGATTTGCTTCTACCAAAACTTCATCAGTAATAGGGTCATGGATGTCTTCCAGGGCAACGCGCCCGAGAATACGATCACCAATCTGCTCTATAATTTCGCCACCCTCGGTAAGTGATGAAACCATCAATCCGTCCAGAGTACCGCAATCGGTTTCTGTGATGATTGCGTCCTGGGCGACATCAACCAGACGACGTGTCAGATAACCAGAGTTAGCAGTTTTCAGCGCTGTATCTGCAAGACCTTTTCGTGCGCCGTGGGTTGAGATGAAATACTGCAGAACAGTCAGACCTTCCCGGAAGTTAGCAGTAATTGGAGTTTCAATAATCTCGCCAGAAGGTTTAGCCATCAAACCACGCATTCCAGCCAGCTGACGAATCTGCTGGGCGGAACCACGGGCTCCGGAGTCAGCCATCATATGAATAGCATTGAAAGAAGATACTTCAATCTTGTTTCCAGTTCGATCAATAACGATTTCCTTGGAAAGGTTGTCCAACATCTCTTTGGCAATTTCCTCGGTTGCCTTGGCCCAGATATCGATAACCTTGTTATAGCGTTCGCCGTCGGTGATCAAACCTTCGGTGTACTGGTTTTGGATTTCTGTAACTTCTTCCTCAGCCTTGCCGATGATTTCCTGTTTCCCTTCCGGGATGACCATGTCATCAAGACAAATGGAGACACCAGCCAGGTTTGCATATTTGAAGCCGATATCCTTGAGTTTGTCAGCTAGGAGGACCGTCTCTTTGCTGTCTGACAAACGATAGCAGGTATCGACCAGATTCGAGAGTTCCTTCTTTGTCATAACCTTATTGACAGCTGAGAAAGGGACAGCAGGTGGAAGTACATCACGCATCAGAATTCTGCCTGGAGTGGTGTCTATCATCTGTGGTTTTTCATCTGTAATCAGGTTCTTCATTCGGACCCTGATTTTGGCCTGCATATGTACCGCGCCGGAATCGAATGCGATACGGACCTCTTCAGGCGATGAAAAACAACCGGATGCGTTGATTCCGGACTCGAGTTCCTTTTCAGTCGGTTTATAATACTCTCCCTTGACGTTGATACGGTCGCGAGTCATGTAATATGCACCGAGAACCATGTCCTGCGAAGGGACGATGATTGGTTTACCGCTGGCAGGCGAGAGGATGTTATTGGTTGACATCATCAGAACACGAGCTTCAACTTGACTTTCAATTGAAAGCGGAAGATGAACCGCCATCTGGTCGCCGTCAAAGTCGGCGTTGAAAGCAGTACATACCAGTGGATGCAACTGGATGGCCTTACCTTCGATCAGTACCGGTTCAAAAGCCTGGATACCGAGCCTGTGAAGTGTCGGAGCACGGTTAAGCATAACCGGGTGCTCTTTAATGACCTCTTCAAGCACGTCCCATACTTCGGGGCGTTCTTTTTCAACCATCTTTTTGGCACTTTTGATGGTCGTGACGTAGCCACGCTCTTCAAGTTTGTTATATATAAAAGGCTTGAACAGTTCCAAAGCCATCTTTTTGGGAAGGCCGCATTGATGCAATTTCAGCTCAGGTCCAACGACGATAACAGAACGACCTGAATAGTCGACACGTTTACCGAGCAGGTTCTGACGGAATCGGCCTGATTTACCCTTAAGCATATCAGAAAGTGATTTGAGCGGTCGTTTGTTGGGGCCGGCAATTGCTCTTCCCCGACGGCCATTGTCAAACAGTGCGTCTACAGCTTCCTGCAGCATGCGCTTCTCATTGCGGATGATGACTTCAGGAGCCTGCAGTTCGCACAGTCGCTTGAGACGGTTGTTGCGATTAATGACTCGTCTGTACAGGTCATTCAGGTCGGATGTTGCAAACCTGCCGCCATCCAGCGGTACCAGTGGACGGAGTTCGGGAGGCAGGACCGGGATGCACTCAAGAATCATCCACTCGGGCTTATTGCCGGAATGCCTGAATGCTTCTACAACTTTGAGTCTCTTGGCGGTCTTTTTTCGCTTTGCTTCGCTGGTGGACTCCACCATTTCAGAACGCAACGTTACAGCCAGATCTTCAAGGTCAAGTGAACGCAGACATTCACGGATTGCTTCGGCGCCCATTCCGCCTGAGAATGCGTCAGAACCATATTCCTGCTGCATCTTTATGTATTTGTCCTCGGACATGACTTCGCAGAACTGAAGCGGAGTGTTCTTTGGATCACTGATTACAAAACCCTCAAAATAAAGAACTTTCTCAAGATCTTTGAGAGTAATGTCCAGCAGGTTACCGATACGTGACGGCAGTGACTTCAGAAACCAGATATGTGCTACCGGCGTTGCGAGGTCAATGTGACCCAAACGCTCACGCCGTACTTTTGAAGGAATTACTTCAACACCGCATTTCTCACAGATAATGCCTCGGTGCTTCATCCGCTTGTACTTACCGCAGTTGCACTCATAGTCTTTTGTCGGACCAAAAATCTTGGCACAGAAAAGCCCGTCTCGCTCCGGTTTGAAAGTTCGGTAATTGATTGTCTCAGGCTTTTTAACCTCACCATGAGAACGTTCCCGAATCTTGTCAGGAGATGAAATTGATATGCGTATTGCTGAAAAGTGGAGTGGATCTTTTGGTTTATCAAAAAAGCTGAAATAATCTTCCACGATGCTCTCCTCCGTTAGTCTT
>JBBQCH010000133.1:0-9482 GCA_038318485.1 Geobacterales bacterium | reverse complement strand
GCCGACCAGCTTCTTGGGGTTGTTGGTAAGCAGCCGCATTTTCGTGATTCCGAGCGCAAGAAGAATCTGAGCGCCAATGCCGTAATCGCGCAGATCGGCTTTGAAGCCAAGTTCAATATTGGCCTCAACAGTATCGCGTCCCTTGTCCTGCAGTTCGTAAGCCCTCAGCTTATTGATTAATCCGATTCCGCGACCTTCCTGGCGCATGTACAGGATTACTCCGGTTCCTACAGCGGCAATCTGTTCCATGGCGTGGTGCAGTTGATCGCCGCAATCACAGCGCTGGCTCCCAAGCACGTCGCCGGTCAGGCATTCTGAATGAACCCGTACCAGCACAGGTTCCCCTTTTTTGATTTCGCCCTTTACCAGGGCAATATGCTCCAGTTTGTCGATGTCATTTTCGAAGGCGATAGCCCGCCATTCTCCGCCGTAAGAGGAGGGGAGGTGCGCTTCAGCCACAGTGCGAACCAGACGCTCGTTTTTCAAACGATAGGCAACCAGGTCGGCGATCGTACAGATCTTGATGCCATGCCCTTTGGCGAAAATTTTAAGTTCCGGCATACGGGCCATTGTACCGTCATCATTCATGATTTCACAGATTACTCCAGCCGGTTTAAGTCCTGCCAACCGGGCCAGATCCACTGAACCTTCAGTCTGGCCGGAGCGAACCAGCACTCCGCCTTTTCTGGCTCTTAATGGAAAAATGTGTCCGGGGCTGACCAAGTCACTGGCACTGGAACCATCAGCAACGGCAGTCACAATCGTATGTGCACGGTCAGCGGCAGAAATGCCGGTGGTGACACCATGCTTGGCCTCAATCGAGATTGTAAAGGCGGTTTCAAAAGGGGAGGTGTTATCGCGCACCATCGGGCGTAGCCCTAATTCATCGCATTTTTCTGCGGTCAGGGTCAGGCAGATCAGGCCTCGACCATATTTGGCCATGAAGTTGATGTTTTCAGGGTTGGCCGCTTCGGCAGCCAGCGTCAGATCACCTTCGTTTTCACGATCTTCATCGTCAACCAGAATAACCATTTTCCCTTGGCGGATATCCTCAATTGCTTCTTCTATCGTTGATACGGACATATTTCACCTTTCGTTTTATAAAAATCCATTTTCTGCCAACGTTTCGATACTTAATCCCCCTCCTGATTTCCAGGGGGCTGTCAGGCGTTCCAAATACTTTCCGATAATGTCGGTTTCAATATTGACTGCATCACTTGTACGAAGCTGTTCCAGGGTCGTACTGATAAAAGTGTGGGGTATGATGCTGACGGAAAAACCGTCCTGCGAAACAGTGTTGACGGTCAAGCTGATACCGTCAATTGTTACGGACCCTTTTTCTACCAGATACCGGGAATGTTCGGTAGGAAGTGAAAACTGAAGTAGATGGATGCCAGAGCGGAGTTCATTTCTGGATAATCGGCCGCAGCAGTCGATATGTCCGCTGACGATATGTCCGCCAAGTCTGTCGCCCAGCTTTAGGGCACGCTCCAGATTGACCCGGCTGCCGCTGCGCAGTTTGCCTACGGTCGTACGACTACGCGTTTCGGGGGATACATCAAACGTAAGGGTACTGTTTCCTTTTCCGGTAACCGTCAAACAGGCGCCGTTGACCGCTATCGAGTCGCCGATAGCAATTTCCGCCGAAGGAAGTTTTGATTCGAGGGTTAGAACTCCCGCTTCTCCGCGCAGGTTTAATACGTCAACCCGTCCTGTTGTTTCTATCAGCCCTGTGAACATTTCGTTTTCTCCGGGTAGGCATGGATGACAATATCCCTACCACTGTGGCTCACTTGGCCAAAATCAAGTTTTACGGCGTTCTCCATGCTGGTTATACCCATCAGTGAAAAGGGGGCAAAACCGTCACTACCGAGAATTTTGGGTGCGACAAATATAACAAATTCATCAATTAAGCCATGCTTTACCATGTTTCCGGCCAAGCGGCTGCCGCCTTCGAGCAGGATGGACTGAATACCCATACTGCCAAGCTTTTCAAGTAAATCCGCCATGGATACACGCCCATCCAGCTTTTCGCAAACTATGATGGTTGCCCCCTGGCTTGTGTAGCGCAGATGTATCTTAGGGTTGCTTTCTGTAGTCGCGATTATAGTATTGTTTGCAGAACCGTTTTCAAGAACGCCGATGCTTTCCGGAGTTCTTAATAGTGTGTCAACAATTATCCGTAAAGGATCATGACCTTTTACGTGCCGAACGGTTAATTGCGGATTATCGGCTATGATCGTATCGACCCCGACCATAATGGCATTGCTTGCGGCTCGCATTTTGTGTACAAGAACCCGTGATTTTTCGCAGCTTATCCATTGTGATTCACCGGTTACGGTAGCAATGTTACCGTCCAGGGTCATTGCACATTTGAAGGTTACGAATGGCAGACCGGTGGTTATATGTTTTATGAATGGACGATTGATAGCACGACACTCATCCTCCATAACACCACAGACCGTTGGTATGCCGGCCGTTTCAAGTGACTTCAGTCCGCTGCCGTTTACACGTGGATTTGGATCACTCATGCCGACCACAACCCGCTTTACGCCAGCCTGAATAAGTGCTTCGGTGCAGGGTGGGGTCTTACCCGTGTGGCTGCAAGGTTCCAGCGTGACATACACATCCGCATGCCGAGCCGCTTCCCCTGCCATCAGCAGGGCATGCACTTCGGCGTGATGTCCGCCGGCGCGCTTGTGCCAACCTTTGCCGACAATCTTTCCATTGTTGACTATTACGCATCCTACAGCAGGGTTGGGATAGGTTTTTCCGACACCCTTTCGGGCCAGGGCCAAAGCCCGCTTCATGTATTTCAGGTCTGTAGAAATCATTTTTTCAGCAACTCCTGCAGTTCCTGCATAAATTCACTGATATCTCTGAAGGATCGGTAAACCGAGGCAAAGCGGACATAAGCCACTTCGTCCATTTCATGAAGTTCTTTCATGACCCACTCGCCGATGGTTGTGGTTGATATTTCTCTTTCAGTAGATTCCTGAAGCCGTGTCTCCAGTCGATCTACAACCAATTCAATGTCGGTTTTTGAAATCGGTCGTTTTTCACAAGCCTTGACAATGCCGTTAATGATCTTCATCCGGTCGAACGGCTCGCGTCGGCCGTCCTTTTTTAAAACTTGGGGGAGCATTTCTTCAATCCGCTCATGAGTAGTGAAGCGCTTGGCGCACTGTTCGCATTCGCGTCGGCGCCGGATGGCAGATCCGCCTTTGTCGGGGCGAGAGTCGACTACCTTGCTGTCCAGATTGTTGCAAAATGGGCATTTCAAGGGTTCTGTCCAGATAAATCCGCAGTGAAGTGAATTACTTTTATGCCTGTCTCACTGATCATTTCTCGGGCTAGTTCGTCGGCATAACCTTCTGCGTAAACCACCCTGGTTATGCCGGCATTTATCAGCATTTTGGTGCAGATGATACATGGCATTGTGGTGCAGTATAATGTTGAAGCATCGATGCTAATTCCATGACGGGCAGCCTGAATGATGGAGTTCTGTTCGGCGTGCAGTCCGCGGCAGAGTTCATGGCGCTCGCCGGATGGAACCCCTAATCTTTCACGCAGGCAACCACTGGCATCACAATGACTAATCCCGGAGGGGACGCCGTTATAGCCTGTGGCCAAGATGTTGCGATCCTTAACAAGTATTGCTCCGACTTGCCTGCGAAGGCAGGTGGAACGGGTTGCCACCAATCTGGTTATATCCATGAAGTATTGATCCCAAGATGGACGCAGCATAGTTTGGTTCACCTCTCATTATCTTACACAATCTGATAAACTACTCTACTCATGGAGCAAGGTCAATATCTAACGACTTTATATTTGAGCTAATCATTCTTGATCACACTCTGAGTATTCTGCTTGTTAGTGACAAGAAAAAAAAGTCTTGTTATAGTGACCAAAAATCTGAAGTGAGGTAATATGAAAATTGCGGTCTTATGTTCAGTACTTTTATTGACTTTTCAAACATTGGCGGCGTTTGCTGCATCACCGTCACTCCCAAAGGGTTACAGCGCTTGGCAGAAGAGTTACCGAAAGGTTGTAACCGATAAAAAGTCCCTCTTTTATGGTATCCATTACATTTACGCCGACAAAAAGGCGATGAAGGGCTATCAGGCCGGCAACAAATTCCCTGAGGGAAGCCGAATCGTAGTCGAATTTTTCAATATCAAGGAAAATCCAGCTGTTGACGGACCCAAAAACATGATTGTGTTGATGCAGAAGGATAAAAAACAGAAGGAAACGGGTGGTTGGCTTTTCGCTGGTTTTGGTGCGGATAACAAGCCAAGCGGGATCGATCCGGTCAGAAACTGTTTCGAATGCCATCAGAAGGACGCAGTCAAGAAGGATTATGTTATTTCAACCGTAAAAGATTTCAAACAATGATTTGA
Source organism: Geobacterales bacterium (assembly GCA_038318485.1). Lineage (GTDB taxonomy): Bacteria > Desulfobacterota > Desulfuromonadia > Geobacterales > Pseudopelobacteraceae > JACRCG01. The sequence continues at coordinate 5,082 of JBBQCH010000133.1, read as the reverse complement.
TAAGATCGTTTTTAGGAAACTGATTAGTTCGTGCCTTGACACCCCGGATCTTTTGGGGTAGCTTATCATGTCCTACCACTGGACGTCTGACTTCATCTTCATTATCCCCGTTAAACAAGGTTGATAGGCATGAAAATTACAGCGGTAATCCCCGCCCGTTTCGCCTCGACACGTTTTCCAGGCAAGGCCCTGGCTGAAATCGGCGGCAAGCCTATGATCCAGCACGTCTATGAACGTACATCACTGGCTAAACTGGTTTCACGCACAATTGTCGCTACTGATGACCAGCGCATAGCGGACGCGGTCAGTATGATAGGAGGCGAGTCGATCATGACTTCTGCCAGCCATGAAACCGGAACAGACCGTCTGGCTGAGGTTGCGCTGGGACTGGATGCGGATATCATTGTTAATGTTCAGGGGGATGAACCCCTGATTTGTCCGGATATGATTGACCAGGCCATTCTACCGTTTCTGGAAGATCCCGCTTTGCAGATGGGAACTCTCAAAACGCGCATAAAATGTCTGCATGATTTTCTTTCACCGAATGTCGTCAAGGTTGTGACTGACAACTTTGGTAATGCCATCTATTTTTCAAGGTCTCCATTACCTTTTTTCAGGGATAAGTGGAAGGACCTGAAGGACGAGTCGTTCTGCTGTGGCAAACTGCTTTGTTTCAAACATGTCGGCCTATATGTTTATCGGCGCGATTTTTTGCTAAAGTTCGCAAGCATGTCACCGACATTCCTGGAAATATCTGAAAAGCTGGAGCAGTTGCGTGCGGTTGAAAACGGTGTCAGGATACGAGTGGTAGAAACAGAATTTGAGTCGATCGGTGTGGATACTCCCGATGATTTGGCTAAAGCTCAGGAACGATACCGACTGCAGATACAGTAATCAGCGATTTTCTACTGACAGTTACAGTCTGAACAGTTGACCCCGGACACTTGCAAAATAATGGCAGTGAATCATTGATATTTGTGGATTTAATTTTACGTCCCATTCTTTATGTTGCCAAATAGATATTGAATTCAAACAGTTATTTCAGGAGCAGCTACAATGAAAACCAAATTTATTTTTATTACTGGTGGCGTAGTTTCTTCGATCGGCAAAGGTCTTGCGGCAGCTTCGCTGGGTGCTTTGCTGGAAGCGCGCGGTTTGCGGGTTACTATGCAGAAACTGGACCCCTATATTAATGTCGATCCAGGCACTATGTCGCCCTTTCAGCATGGTGAGGTCTTTGTTACTGATGACGGAGCCGAAACTGACCTGGACCTTGGACATTACGAGCGCTATACCAGCGCTGTTCTTTCCAAAAAAAGCAATTTTACAACAGGACAGGTCTATTTTTCGGTCATCACCAAAGAACGTCGCGGAGACTATCTGGGCGGCACTGTTCAGGTCATTCCGCATATCACCGACGAAATCAAGCTCAAAATCATCGAGTACGCCAAGGGCGCAGATGTTGCGATAGTTGAGGTAGGCGGTACTGTTGGCGATATCGAGTCATTGCCGTTTCTGGAGGCTATCCGCCAGTTCCGTTTTGATCGTGGCCACGGCAACGCGCTTTATATTCATGTGACCCTGGTTCCATACATTCGTACCGCTGGCGAACTTAAGACCAAGCCGACCCAGCATTCGGTCATGGAATTGCGCAAGATCGGTATTCAGCCTGATATTCTTTTATGTCGCTGTGAGCGTGATCTGCCGACGGAAATGAAAAAGAAGATCGGTCTGTTTTGTAATGTTGCCGAAAAAGATGTAATTCAGGTTGTGGACTCGGAACACATTTATGCAGTTCCGCAGGCGCTCAACAAAGAACATCTTGACGATCAGGTTGTCGAAAAGCTCAATATCTGGACCAAGGCCCCAGATCTGACCCCTTGGCAGGATGTTGTCGAAAAATTACGGCACCCCAGTCATGGTGAGGTGCGCATAGCGATAGTTGGTAAATACGTCAACCTGACGGAGTCATACAAATCGCTGGCTGAGGCGTTGACTCACGGTGGTATCGCCAACGATTGCCGCGTCTATTTGAAGTACCTGGATTCTGAAAAGATTGAGTGTGACGGTGTAGAAGGACATCTCGACGATGTTGACGGTATCCTGGTGCCGGGCGGTTTTGGAGAGCGTGGCACCGAAGGAAAGGTAATGGCAATTGAATACGCCCGTACCAATAAAATACCTTTTTTCGGAATCTGTCTGGGAATGCAGATGGCGGTGGTTGAATACGCCCGTAATGTTTGCGGCCTTGAAGATGCCTGCTCAAGCGAGTTCCGTCACGACGGCGGAATGTCGGTTATTCATCTGATGGAGGAACAGAAAAGCGTCAGCAAAAAAGGTGGTACGATGCGGTTGGGAGCCTTTCCTTGTTCTATTTTGAAGGGTACTCTAGCTAACCAGGCTTACAACGAAACCGAAATTTCCGAGCGGCACCGCCACCGCTACGAGTTCAATAATGCGTTTCGCGAGACGTTGACAAGCAAAGGTTTGATTCTGTCTGGTGTTTACAAGGAAAAGGATCTGGTAGAAGTTGTAGAAATTGCAAATCATCCCTGGTTTCTTGCTTGCCAGTTCCATCCGGAGTTCAAGTCCAAACCGCTTGTTCCACATCCACTCTTCCGTGCCTTTATTGGTGCATCATTGAAACACAGAAACTCGAGGTAGACCATGACCCGCGAAATTATTGCCGGAAATGTTAAAATTGGTGGCAACCGCCCGTTGGTTCTAATCGCCGGACCCTGCGTAATTGAGAACGAAGCGGCCACTCTGCGCCACGCAGAAAAACTGCTCACGATTTGCAATGGCGTAAATATATCATTGATCTTCAAGGCTTCTTATGACAAGGCCAACCGCACTTCGATAAATTCTTTTCGTGGTCCTGGGATCAAAGAAGGCCTAGCTATTTTGCGTAAAGTTAAGGAGACTCTTGGGTTGCCGGTAATCTCGGATATACATTCCATTGAACAGATCGTTCCGGCAGCCGAAGTACTTGATATTATACAAATACCCGCTTTTCTCTGCCGGCAGACCGATCTGCTGATTGCAGCAGCAAAAAGCGGATGCGTTATTAATGTGAAAAAAGGGCAGTTTTTGGCTCCTTGGGACATGAAAAATGTTGCCGGAAAGATCTCGGCCAGCGGAAATGAAAATATTATTCTGACTGAACGCGGTGCTTCTTTCGGTTATAATAATCTGGTGGTGGACATGCGCAGCTTTCCTGTTATGCGTGCAACCGGATATCCGGTCGTATTTGATGCCACCCACAGTGTGCAGCTTCCTGGTGGGCAAGGCGATAGCTCAGGCGGTCAGCGCGAATTCGTCGAGTACCTGTCACGGGCTGCGGTTGCAACCGGTATCGACGGTATCTTTATGGAAGTTCACGAAGATCCGGACAAGGCGCTATGTGATGGACCCAATTCTATCCCTCTGTCTGAACTTGCCTCAATGTTGAAGACGCTGAAGGCCGTCGATACGGTTGTGAAACACAGGGGAAATGTATGACATCCATTGAGGAGGCGCGGCGGGTTATAAACGTTGAGGCAGAAGCGCTTGTTGCCTTGGCCGATCGTATTGATGCTTCGTTCGAGCGGGCGGTCGATCTTGTTCTGGCCAGTCCGGGGCGGGTAATCGTCAGCGGGATGGGCAAATCAGGGTTGATTGGACAGAAAATAGCTTCAACGATGGCATCCACCGGTACGCCGGCTTTTTTTCTACATCCGGCTGAGGGGATTCACGGCGACCTGGGAATGATCATGACCGGGGATGTTGTTATTGCCATTTCCAATAGCGGAGAGACCGAAGAAATTCTTCGAATCCTGCCGTCGGTCAAGCGACTGGGAGCTCACTTGGTGGTGATGAGTGGTAATCCATTGTCAAATCTGGCCCGTTCCAGTGACGTTTTCCTGGATGTTTCCGTCAAGGAAGAAGCTTGCCCGCTCGGCCTGGCTCCGACCGCTTCTACGACCGCCACGCTCGCTATGGGAGATGCCCTGGCAGTAGCTCTTCTGGTTAAGCGTGGGTTCCGGGCCGAAGATTTTGCAATATTTCATCCAGGCGGTTCGTTGGGTAAAAAACTGCTTCTGAGGGTGGAAGATCTTATGCATAGCGGTGATTCCATACCGCTGGTGCAGGAAGATACTCTTATGAAGGATGCTCTGTTTGTAATTACTTCCAAGGGTCTTGGTGTTACCGGTGTCAGTGATAAGTCAGGAGCGCTGAAAGGAGTCATAACTGACGGTGATCTGCGTCGTTCTCTTGAGAAGGGCTTCAGTATTCTGAATCAGTCTGCCTCCGAGATCATGAAGCGTGGACCTCTCCGTATCAAACGTGATGAGCTTGCTGCTGCAGCCCTTAAAATAATGGAGCAGCGTGCCATAACCTCCCTGTTTGTCTTTGATGATGATTGTAGCGAAGCACCCTGCGGCATAGTCCATCTTCATGATATTCTCAAAGCCGGTATTGCCTGATGGATGACAAACTTAAGAATATCAAACTACTGCTTCTGGACGTTGATGGCGTAATGACCGATGGCGGCATTATCTACGATGGCAATGGACTGGAAACCAAAGTATTTAATGTCAAGGATGGTCACGGTATCAAGATGCTGCAGCGTCACGGGATTGAAGTCGGTATTATCACTGGGCGCACATCAAAGGTCGTTGATATCAGGGCCAAGGAGCTTGGAATCGAGCTGGTTTATCAGGGCGCACTAAAAAAACTTGTAAGTTATGAAGACATTAAACTTAAAACCGGTTTGTTTGACAGCCAGATTGCATATATCGGCGATGATGTCATCGATGTTCCTGTAATGCGGCGCGTTGCTTTTGCTGCCGCGCCCCCGGATGCGCTCCCCGAAGCCAGAAATGCTGCCAGTTATGTTACTTCGTGTGGTGGCGGTAGAGGCGCCGTGCGTGAAGTATGCGACCTGATTTTAAAGGGGCTGGGTTTGTGGGATGAAGTTGTTACCCGCTATGAATTGTAGCCTTCAATCTTTGTGCCAAAAAACATTTGCATGTTACGTTCTGCTGGACAGTCTTGCTCCCCGATGGTATAGTTCCTGCCAATTATGGTATCGCCCGTTTT
>JBBQCH010000132.1:0-9541 GCA_038318485.1 Geobacterales bacterium | reverse complement strand
GAAATCAATGTGGGTGAGAACGTTCCTTTCCAGGGCTCGGCTACCCAGAGTACGATTGGCACAACTACATCCGTTGAGCGCAAGGATATTGGCATTAATCTTAAAATAAAGCCCCAGATCAGCGAAGGGGATTATATCCGTCTGGATATCAATCAGGAAATATCAGCGGTTAAAAATGATAAGGGCCAGGCTATTGACTTGGTAACAACCAAACGTTCGGCCAAAACCAGTATTGTCGTCAAGGACAAGGAAACGGTTGTGATCGGCGGCCTGATCCAGGACACCGAGGAAGAAAATGTTCAGAAGATGCCTTTTTTTGGCGATATCCCCGGATTGGGGTGGCTGTTCAAAACAAAGTCCAAGATCCGCAAGAAGACCAATCTGATGATTCTTCTGACCCCTCACATTGTCAAGGATGCTGCTGATCTGTCGTCGATTTCCGATGATCAAAGATCGAAATTCGGTGAAGCGGCCAAAAACCGCGGCCCTGTCGATGTCCAGAAAGAGATCTCCGGTAAATGAGTACTATTTCCACATCGGAAGATCTTGCGATTATCGCCGGTAAGCTGGGAATAACCTTTCAGAGCGAATTGCGCCATGATGAGGTTGATTCTGCCCTTCTGAGCAGTGTCCCGCTGGCTTTCGCCCGCAGCAACTGCATCCTGCCGCTGACCGAACAGGATGGAACCATCCGGGTTGCCGTCTCCGGTGCCGGCGGCCTGCTGCTGCTGGATGAATTGCGCATGCTGTTCGGCAAGCCGATGGAGGCGGTTCTGGTCCCGCAATCAGTCCTGGCTGACCTGATAAATCACGTTTACTCCGGTGTCTCCGGGACCGCCCGCGAAGTGCTGCAGGAACTGGAGGGAGTCGATCTCTCCACCATCGCCAACGAGTTGGGACAACCCCAGGATCTGCTTGATCTGACCGATGAAGCGCCGGTCATCCGCCTGTTGAATTCGATTCTGTCCGAAGCGGTCAAGGAACGGGTCAGCGATGTCCATATCGAGCCGTACGAACGCGACCTGCTGGTACGGTTCCGCATTGACGGCATCCTCTACGAAAAACTGTCGCCTCCCAAGATCATCCAGGATGCCCTGGTTTCCCGCGTCAAGATCATGGCCGGCCTCAATATCGCCGAGAAACGTCTGCCGCAGGATGGCCGCATCCGGGTGATTGTGGCTGGTCGTGATGTGGATATCCGTGTTTCGATCATCCCGACTTTCTATGGAGAACGGGTAGTCCTGCGTCTTCTGGACAAGAAGAAAGGTATCCTGTCGCTGTCAGACATCGGACTGGGAGAGGTTGGCGTGCGTACTCTGGAGCGAATGCTGACCCGCACCAGCGGCATCATCCTGGTGACAGGGCCGACCGGCAGCGGTAAATCCACCACGCTTTATGCTGCCCTGAACCGGGTCAACTCCAGCGAGAAGAATATCATCACGATCGAAGATCCGATCGAATACCAGATCAAGGGCATCGGTCAGATTCAGGTTAACCCCAAGATCGATCTGACTTTCGCCAGTGGTTTGCGCTCGATTCTGCGTCAGGACCCGGACATCATCATGGTCGGAGAAATCCGCGATGCCGAGACGGCCGAGATAGCGATCCAGTCCAGTTTGACCGGCCATCTGGTGCTCTCCACGCTGCACACCAACGATGCCGCCACCGCCGTGACCCGTCTGGTGGACATGGGGATTGAGCCGTTCATGATCGCTTCGTCACTGTCTGCGGTGGTGGCCCAGCGTCTGGTGCGGGTGATCTGTCCCCACTGCCGCGAAGAATACCGCCCGGTAGAGGCCTATGCCGGTGTCACGCTGCCGGAAAAGCTTTTCCGTGGGCGGGGCTGTGATAAATGCTTCGGGTTGGGAACCTTGGGTCGTACCGCCATCTATGAAATTCTGCCGATCGATCAGGAACTCTGCTCGATGATCATCCGACGCTGCCATTCCGGCGAGATCAAGGAGTATGCCGTATCCCGCGGCATGAAGACCCTGCGCGATGACGGTTTGGCGCGGGCTGCGGCCGGGATTACCACCATAGAAGAAGTGTTGCGTGTAACTCAGGACGATTATGCCGACGTTCCGTTATAAGGCATACAATGCTAGCGGTTCATCGGTTTCCGGCAGCATTGAGGCTGATTCCGAGCGCCAGGCGATGCAGCAGTTGAAGGGCAAGGGGTTGCTGGCGCGTGAGGTCGTTGAGGAAGGCGGCCTTAAGGATACCGCCAAGAGTTTTTCGTTTCGTCGTGGCGTTTCCGCCGCGGACCTGTCGCTTTTCACCCGCCGTCTGGCAACCTTGATAGCCGCTTATATCCCGCTCTTTGAGGCAATCGGGTCGCTTTGCGAACAGGAGGAAAACGGTCCGCTTCGCAAGGCACTGGTACGGGCAAAGGAGCGCATTGCCGAAGGAGCCTCCCTGTCGCGGGCGCTGGCGGCAGAGCCGGCCATCTTTGGCGAAAGCTATGTCAGCATGGTGGCGGCCGGTGAGGCCGGTGGAGCCCTGGATGCAGTGCTGGAACGTTTGGCCGATTTTCTGGAAGAACAGGAACAGGTGCGCAGCAAAGTTACCTCGGCCATGGCTTATCCGATCCTGATGGTGTTTGTGGGCGGCGGCGTGATGATCTTCCTGCTGACGGTCGTAATCCCCAAAATCGTAGTTATTTTTGAAGACAGTAAAGCAGCCCTGCCGCTGATCACGATCATACTGATCAAGGTCAGTCATCTTCTGCGCGGTTGGTGGTGGATTCCGGCCGGCCTGATAATTGCCTCAATTCCTCTTTACCGTAAAGCAATGCTGCGTGACAACCTGCGCCTGAAGCGTGATGCCCTGCTGCTCAAGATTCCAGTGGCCGGCGGCATGCTGCAGCGACTTATTTTATCCCGCTTTGCCCGTGTGCTGGGATTGCTGCTTTCCAGCGGTGTGCCGATCATGCGTGCCCTGGAGATCACCGGAGAAGTTTTGGTTAACCGGGTCTACCGTTCTTTCCTGCGTGAAGTGATGGAAGAGGTCGCCCAGGGAGGGAGCCTCTCCGGCAGCTTGAAGAAGAGTCCGCTTTTCCCGCCTTTGCTGGTGCACCTGGCCGGTGTCGGAGAAAAAGGGGGCAATCTGGAGGAGATGCTGGTCAAGGCCGGAGTTGCCTACGAACGGGAGTTCGGCGCCCGCCTGCAACGCCTGATGGGGTTGATGGAACCGCTGCTGGTGCTGGCAATGGGCGTGGCGGTCGGGATTGTCGTGTTGGCAGTACTGCTGCCGATCTTCGAGATGAATCAGTTGATAAAATAGCCCCAATCTGAACAGGTTCCAAAATTGACAATGTTCTTTCCCTTCGACCGTTCTTCACAGTAAATCAAAACTTCAAATGTTGTATCCCATTGAATAACCGGAATATTCTGGTAAAATGAATGGAATGAGTAAAGTGTGTTTTTTCAAATGGCTAATCAGCTGGCTAACTGTAGCCGGATTGTGATAGTTTCTTCGCAGTTTCCGTACAAAAAACATGTGTAACTGATTAAAAATGCGTCTTGAAAAGGATTCTCTATGGACTTCACCAAGATGTTGCACAAGTTCACTGTAGTCCCCTCTCTGACTGAAGAGCTGGCGGCGCTGCAACGGGTGGCCTACAATCTGTGGTGGAGTTGGGAACCGGACGGCATCAATCTGTTCCGTCGTATGGGTGCCGACCTTTGGAAATCAACCCGCCATAATCCGGTGGAAATGCTGGGAATCATGCAGCAAACTACACTGGAAGCGCTTAAAAACGACGAAGGCTTCATGGCCCACCTGAAGCTGGTGGATGAAAAGCTGACCGAATATCTGGAAGAAAAAACCTGGTTTCAGAAAGCCTGCAACGGAAGTTTCGATATGAAGGTGGCCTATTTCTCAATGGAATTCGGTCTGCATGAATCGTTGCCGATCTACTCCGGAGGCTTGGGCATTTTGGCAGGCGATCATCTGAAATCAGCCTCCGATTTGGGGCTGCCTTTGGTTGGAGTCGGCCTGCTGTACCGCCAGGGCTATTTCCGGCAGTACCTGAATAACGAGGGGTGGCAACAGGAGTACTATCCCGAGAACGATTTTTACAATTTGCCGCTGACCTTGGAGCGCGATGAGAATGGCGTGCCGCTGTCGTTCGAGCTGGATTTTGGCCCTCGCCGTTTCAAGGTGCATATCTGGCGCGTTCAGGTTGGTCGGGTGCCGTTATATCTGTTGGATACCAATCTTGAGGAAAACAATCCCGATGACCGGCTGATTACAGCTCAGCTTTATTTCGGCGACAAGGAAATGCGAATTATCCAGGAGATCCTGCTCGGGATCGGCGGTATTCGTGCCTTGCGGATGCTGGGGATTATCCCGAATGTTTGTCACATGAACGAAGGACATGCAGCTTTTCTGGCGATGGAACGCATCCGGATGGTGATGGAAAAACGCAGTCTCAGCTTCAACGAAGCCCGGGAAATCGTTACTGCCGGTAACGTATTTACTACCCACACTCCGGTTGAAGCCGGTATCGATCATTTCGCCCCCGAACTTCTGGACAAGTTTTTTTCTCGTTACGTCATGTCACTTGGCCTCAGTCTGGACGAGTTCACCGGTTTGGGCCGCCAGAATCCAAAAAATCAGCAGGAAAGTTTTTGTATGGCGGTGCTGGCGCTGAAACTGGCCGGGCATACCAACGGAGTCAGTCAGCTGCATGGCGAGGTGTCGCGCAAAATGTGGAAGAATGCCTGGCCCGAATTGCCGGAAGAGCAATTTCCACTGACCTCGATCACCAACGGTGTGCACACCCGCACCTGGTTGTCCAACCAGATGGCCAGCCTCCTGATCCGCTACCTGGGTACTCGCTGGCTGGACGATCCTACTGACCATAATGTCTGGCGCCGCATTTCCAAAATTCCGGATGCCGAGTTATGGCGCACCAGGCAGAGTTGTCGTGAAAAACTGGTCGATTTTGCCCGCAAGCGTCTCAAGGAACAACTGATCAAGATCGGTGCTACCACCAAGGAAATTGCAACAGCCGAAGAGGTGTTGGACCCCGAAGTCCTGACAATCGTCTTTGCCAGACGTTTCGCCACCTATAAGCGCGGTACGCTGCTTTTCCGGGATCTGGACCGCCTGGCGCGAATCCTCAACAATCCTGAAATGCCGGTGCAGTTTATTTTTGCAGGCAAGGCCCATCCCCAGGACCAGGAGGGGAAAGAACTGATCAGGCAGATTGTGCAGACCTCGCATCAGGAGCGCTTCCGTCACAGGATCGTCTTTATCGAGGATTACGATATGGAGGTGGCCCGCCATCTGGTACAGGGGGCCGATGTCTGGCTCAATACACCGTTGCGCCCAATGGAAGCCAGTGGCACCAGCGGCATGAAAGTGGCCTTCAACGGCGGACTGAACATGAGCATCCTGGACGGCTGGTGGTGCGAGGGGTATCAGGGCAATAACGGTTGGGCCATCGGTAAGGGAGAGGTCTACGAAGACATCGAATACCAAAACCAGGTAGAGGGGCGGGCCCTGTACGATTTGATGGAGAAAGAGGTCGTTCCGCTTTTTTACGATCAAGGCAATGATGGCGTGCCACGTTCCTGGATTGCCACAATGAAGTCCTCCATGCAAAGCCTCTGTCCTGTTTTTTCCACCGACCGGATGGTGCAGGAATATACCAGGCACTCCTACATTCCCTCCTATGCCCAGTGGAATCGCCTGGTCGATGACGAAATGTCATTGACCCTCGATCTTGCCCGCTGGAAGGAACGGATCTTCAAGGCCTGGCCCAGGGTGCGCATTCAGCAGGTTGATGCAGATGTGGCTGACTCCGTGGCAGTCGGCAGTGTGGTTCCGATTGCTGCCAGTATTGCTCTGGGTGACATTCCGGCTGATGAGGTTTCCGTTGAGGGATATTTCGGGGTACTGGATTCTACCGGGAATATCCAGGGCGGAGAATCAGTGCCACTTGAGATGAAAAGTGATCTGGGGGGCGGTGTCTATCAGTTCAGCGGTAACCTGGAATGCAGATTCTGCGGACGTCACGGTTTCATGCTGCGGGTCATGCCGCGACACAAAATTCTGGGAAATGTATACGAGCCCGGCTACCTGATCTGGGGCTAAAATGAAATTGGCAAACCTGATATGGCCGTAGCGGCAGACATCCAGCAACAGGTTTACGACCTGCTTTCCCGTTCCTCCAGTCTCTCTTTTGTAACTGCCGACCAGGAGGGGATTGGCCGTATTGTGTTGGCGCCTGGCCAGAGGGTGGCCGCGGAAGTTATTGAAAAACTCCCGAATAATCGCACTCAGGTTAGAATCGGCAGTGAACGTTTCAACCTGAATCTGCCGATGGCGGTCCGCCTTGGGCAAACAGTGGAGATGACCTTCGTCTCCGGGGATCCGCGTTCGACTTTTGCCATTGCACGACCGGGTGGCATTTCTCCTCCGGTGAGCCTGTCAGATGCCTCCCGTCTATTGAGTCTGCTGGTTTCAAGTGAACAGATATTTGATCCGGCACTGCGATCATCTCTTCATAATGTAGGTGATTTGCTGCGACGTTCATCCGGAGAAGCGGACGTGCTGGCCAATCTGCTGGACGAAGCTCTGACCTACGGAGCGACTCGCGAAGGCCCCAAGGCAGTTCCGCAAACGCCAGCTGGATTAATACAGAAAACTGAGGACAGGCAGGCGTCAGCACCACAGTCTGGCACGCATCAACTGACTCCGGACCAGACCCGCCTGACGACTTTTGAAACGAACGCAGCCCAGATATTAAGAAATATTGCCCACAATTCCCGCTTTGTTCTGGTCGAGTCAGCTAATCTGCCTCAGACGCCGCTGCCGTTCATGCCTGGTGAGGAGCTTGATGCAGTGGTTGTAGGCACGCTGCCGGGTGGGCGGACTTTTGTGCAGGTTGCGGGTACAGCTCTGGAACTGGCACTGCCAAGAACTGTCACGTCCGGCGATCTGCTGCGCCTGACTTATATCTCGTCACAGCCAAAACCCACCTTTGCCATTCCACGCACTCCGCCTGATGTTACCTCCGGGTTTTTGAGTGAAGCTGGACGTTGGCTGAGTGTACTGGAACACTTGGAGGGCGGCGTATCCGAGCATCAGATGTGTTTTCTGGAACGGCTGAATACTGTGCTGAAAAGTCTCCCGCCGGATTCGCCTGCCTTTACGGCCATTCAGGATGAGGCCATAACCTACCAGACTGTTATGCGGGCACAAACGGCGACCGAACAGTCCTCTTTAGCGGCAGCTCAGCAACTATCCGGTCAGGTGTCCAATCTGTCTGGAAACGGGATCGTCTTGACTGACGATATGGCCAAGCTGCTTCAAGCCATAATCAAGGGCAACCGTTTGGCCCTGCTTGAATCTCTTGGACAGCAGGCAGCGCCAAACGGCCTTGCTCCCGGCCAGCAGCTGAAGGGGGAAGTGCTGGCGGCATTGGGCGGAGGGCGATTCACGGTTCTGGTGGCGGACCAGGTAATGGAATTTTCAATGCCGAAAGGAATCCGGCGCGGAGACATGCTCAATCTGTTCTTCATCACTGAGGAACCGCAAAGTACTTTTCTGATGGCCCGCTTCGGTAAGCCGGGAGATTCGAGGGTTAGCGAGACCGGGCGCTGGTTGAGCGGGTTTCTGGGGACGACTGCCGACCAGATGTCGCCCCAGGCTGCAATCGGAATTCTGCGCACTCTTCTTACCTCCCCCCCGACGGATGCGGTCTCGGTTGGCCAGATGCTTCAGCAGGGGCTGCGTGGGAGTGGCCTGTTTTACGAATCTCATCTGGCACGCTGGTTCGGCGGCGAATATCCGCTGGACGAAATTCTGAAAGAGCCGCAGGGAAGGTTGTCTCCGCGCCTTTCGCAACCGGGGGAGCAGCCGGTCGGTGCAGTTGCCGATGCTCTTAACCAGATAGCATTAAAGACCGGTTCCGCCGAACTGATGGATTCCCTTTTCAAAAAAGCCGGCAACAGCATGTCCCACGATGGGATTGCCGATCAGCGCACGTTGACGGTCATAAGTGATCAACTTTCAACATTGCAGAATGGACAGCATATTTTAAGGTGTGATTTGTTCCCGGGGCAGACCATGGAGTGGAGTATCGCCGAGCGGGAAGCTAGGCGCAGCAGCTCCGGAGAACGTGAGCGCACCTGGGAAACCCGGGTTGAGATTAATCTGCCTCGGATGGGGACGATTAACGTTCGACTGGTACTTGATGGCACACGCATCAGTCTGGACCTTGCTGCAGAAAACAGCGATGTTGCCTCAAGGCTTGAAGGAGGCAGGGCCCGTCTGTCGGAACAGTTGGAGGCCGCCGGATTGACACCGTCGGATTTGAAAATATCCCATGCCACATCGTAATGACGAAGAACGCCGTGCGGCGGCAATTTCCTATAAACAGGGTTATTATGCACCGGTTGTGGTCGCCAGGGGCAAGGGTGTTGTTGCTGAGGCGATCATCGCTTGTGCCCGGGAAGCCGGGGTCTACGTGCACGAGTCGCCAGAGTTGGTCAAACTGCTGATGCAGGTTGATAGTGACCAGTTCATACCTCCTGAACTGTACCGGGCGGTGGCGGAAGTTCTGGTGTGGTTGTATGCGATGGAAAATGAACATATTTGATTTTTATGAGAGGAGGAACAATGCAGATCAAGTTTGGTACTGACGGCTGGCGCGGGGTGATTGCCCGCGATTTCACCTTTGACAACCTTTCATTGGTAGCTCAGGCCACAATGGATTACCTGAACAGGGAAGGGCTGGGAGGAAAAGGAATTGTAATCGGGTACGATCGCAGGTTCATGTCGCAGGATTTTGCTCGCAGGGTGGCTGAAATAGCAGCCGGTAACGGCATAAAGGTCAGCATGACTGAAGATTATGCCCCGACACCGGCGGTGTCATGGGCAGTGTGGGAATCCGGCGCCGGAGCCGGTATTATGATTACTGCCAGCCATAATCCGTCAGAATATAACGGATTTAAAGTCAAAGAGAGTTTTGGCGGATCGGCACTCCCTTCGACCACCAAAATTCTGGAAGAAATAGTTGCGTTCAACATGGACAACAACCGTCGCGTGGTGGCGATTCCGTTTGATGAGGCATCGGAAAAAGGACTGATAAAGCTCTTTGATCCCCGGGAAGGATATTTTCATCAGATCAGCCGCTATGTTGATCTTGATCTGATCGCCAAGTCAAAAATTGCCGTAGTCGTTGATCCCATGTACGGTGCCGGTTGCGGCTACATTCCTCAACTGCTGCCATCAGTATGCGAAATCCATGGCAGCGAAAACCCGTCCTTTGGAGGTCAGGCACCCGAGCCGATTGCCCGGCATCTCCAGGAGTTATCCAGCCTGCTTAAGAGTGGCCAATACATGGTTGGTCTGGCGCTTGACGGAGATGCTGACCGTATCGGGGCAATTGACGAAAATGGTGATTTCTTTTCGTCCCATTGTATCTTCACCGTTATCCTGAGACACCTGATAATGCATAAAAAACTGACCGGGGGGGTTGTCAAAACCGTTTCAACAACTCGCATGGTCGATCTGCTGGCCGAAAAGT
>JBBQCH010000131.1:0-9597 GCA_038318485.1 Geobacterales bacterium | reverse complement strand
AAAAAGAAATATAACGTCGTGTGTTCCCACGAAAGATTGTTGCTATTAAAAAAAACAACCGAACCCCAAAAGGGACCCCCCCCCCCCCCCCCCGAAAAAGCGGACCCCGTGAACGCCAGTATACCACCATTCCCCATCGTCGCCATCGGCGCTTCAGCTGGCGGCCTGGAAGCCATTGAACTGTTCCTGAAGCATGTTCCAGAAGGGTGCGGCATGGCCTTTGTTGTCATACAGCATCTTGATCCCGATCATATCTGCGTACTGCCGGAATTGCTTCAGCGCTCCACGACTATGAAGGTGCTTCAGGTTACAGATGGCATGAAAATCAGCCCGGATTCCGTGTATGTCATCCCTCCCAACAAGAATATGACCGTGAAGGGTGGACTCCTGCATCTGCACGTCCCGACTGCGACCCGTGGTCTGCGCCTGCCGATAGATTTCTTCTTCTGCTCACTTGCAGAGGAATGTTCCGAGCGGGGCGTCGGGGCTATCCTCTCCGGCATGGGTTCCGATGGAGTTAAAGGAGTTCGGGCGATCAAGGAAAAGAACGGGCTGGTACTGGTACAGGAACCAACTTCTGCCAAATTCGACAGTATGCCCCGCAGTGTCATAGATGCTGACCTGGCTGACATCGTCGCTCTGGCGGAGGAGCTGCCTGTCAGGATCATGGAACGCATGAACATTGTGCCTGCCATGGCGAATCCGTCGCCACCGCCAGAGGAAGACAATCAGAGCAACCTTGAAAAAATCATCTCCCTGTTGCGCAGCCGCACCCGTAACGATTTTACCCTCTACAAACCATCAAGCCTGTACCGTCGCATTGAACGGCGGATGGCAATTCATCAGATTGATGCCATTGCGGGATATACAGACCTTCTGAAAAAGAATCCCGGCGAACTGAACCTGCTTTTCAAAGAAATCCTGATTGGCGTTACCAGTTTCTTTCGTGATCCAGATATGTGGGATTACCTGAAAAACGAAGCTCTGCCCAAATTACTGGCCCTCTACCCGACAGGTGGTGAGCTGCGGGCCTGGTCATGCGCTTGTTCCACCGGGGAAGAAGCCTATTCACTGGCAATGCTGTTTTGTGAGTATCAAGACGAATCAGCGTCGGACGTGTCCTACACTCTGCATATCTTTGCCACTGACCTTGATCCTGATGCCATTGATCGTGCCCGCACCGGTGTCTTTCCTGCCAGGATTGCTGACGACATATCACCTGAACGCCTGCAAAGATTTTTTACCAAACAGGATAACCGCTATCACATCAACAAGGAAATCCGGGGCATGATTACCTTTGCCCCGCAGAACGTCATCATGGACCCACCGTTCAGTAAACTGGACATTCTTATCTGTCGCAATCTGTTAATCTATCTGACCACAAAACTTCAAGTGGGGCTGTTCCGTCTGTTCCATTACAGCCTGAAACCGGGTGGTCTGCTGTTCCTTGGAAGTGCAGAGACAGTTCCGAATATGACTGGCATATTTGACCCTGCTTCACAGGGGAGCAATCTATACTGGCATAGAGAACCATCCGTGCGCCAGGAGCAGAACGTTTTCCCGTTATCGTTTGTCTCTCCTCTAAGGGGATTACCGAAGGAGTCATACATGCAGAAAACAGATGACAACATCCAGAGCCTGGCCGAACAGGTTATCATCAGGCAGCTTTCGGCACCATCCGTACTGGTGAGTGATACCGGTGACATCGTCTACATCAGCGGACGCACCGGAAAATATCTTGAACCGGCTGCCGGTAAAGCCAACATGAATATCTTTGCCATGGCACGGGAGGGAATACGTTACGAACTGGGGAGTGCCTTCAGCAAGGTACTGCACCAGACCGAGCCGCTTACCGTCAGAACAGGGTTGATCTCGGATAATGGTTTCCAGCATGCCGTGGATATTACGCTGCTCAAAATCGATGAGCCATCATCACTGAAGGGAATGGTGATGATCTGTTTCCATGACGTTACTCCGCCATCGAAACCGAGACGAAGAAAACAGTCTGATGTGGTGCTTGGCAGCGAACGTACTGAAGTACTCGAACAGGAACTGCTCGCCCTCCGGGAAGAGTTGCGCACAACTCGTGAGGAAATGCAGACCTCTCAGGAGGAGTTCAGGTCAATAAACGAGGAGCTGCAGTCGACCAATGAGGAGTTGCAATCATCCAACGAGGAACTGACCACCTCCAAGGAAGAGATGCAGTCCATGAATGAGGAGTTGCAGACGGTCAACGCCGAACTAAACTTCCGTCTGGATGAATTCAACCGTTTGAACGACGACATGAAGAACCTGCTGAACAGCACCGAGATTGCCACCGTCTTTCTGGATAACAAACTCAGCGTCCGTCGTTTCACCCCCGGCATCAACAAGCTGTTCAAGCTTATCCAAGGTGATGTGGGACGACCCCTCACTGATATTGTATCGAACCTGAACTACCCGGAACTTTACGATCATGTGCAGGACGTGCTGCGGACGCTGGTGTTTGTCGAGAACCAGGTTACTTCACAGCAAGGCTCCTGCTACCAGGTGCGCATCATGCCGTACCGCACCACTGGTGACAAGATCGACGGCGTTGTTATCACCTTCATCGACATTACGAAAACCAAGAAAATCGAAAATGAGTTGTCGGATAAAAATACCCGTTTGAAACAGGAACTCTTGAGCGATAAGGGCGGTAACCATGGATAACCCGAAATCGGCAGCAACAGCACCCGACGAATTACGCCGTATTGCCGAAGAGAGGTTGAAGGCCAAACCTCTACCTCGATCAGAGATGGATACATTGCGTCTCCTCCACGAACTTCAGGTCCATCAGATCGAACTGGAGATGCAGAACGAGGAGCTGCATCAGGCCAAGAATAACGCTGAGGCATTGCAGGAGAAATATACCGACCTCTACGATTTTGCCCCGGCTGGTTACTTTACCCTTGACCACTTTAGTACTATCCTCAACGTGAACCTCGCCGGCGCCGATCTTTTGGGGGTCGAACGCTCGCAGCTGATCGGAAGGCGTGTTCAGGATTTCGTCGCCGTTAATGCCAGTCCCGCCTTCAATGACTTCCTTATAAAGTGCAAAGAGATCAAGTGTAATGTGTCGGTCGAAATACCACTCCAGGTAAAGGGGAGCCAGCCAATTTTTGTACAGATTGATGCTGCAAGCTGTAATGCTAGACAAGAGTGCTTTCTGACGGTCATCGACATAACCGACCGCAAGCAGGCGGAAGCAGCGCTTCGCGATAGCGAGGAGTTGTATCGTGCGATCGGTGAATCCATTGACTATGGCGTGTGGGTGTGTGATCCGGAAGGACGAAATTTTTACGCTAGTCCGAGTTTTCTCAAGCTCGTCGGGCTCACCCAGGATCAGTGCTCGAATTTTGGGTGGGGCGACGTGTTGCACCCTGACGACTCCGGGAACACTATTTCGGCGTGGAAGGAGTGTGCCCGCACTGGCGCTATGTGGAATATTGAACATCGTTTTTACGGTGTGGACGGTCAATGGCATCCCATTCTGGCACGTGGCGTACCAGTGCGAGACGATAACGGAAATATAAAGTTATGGGCCGGCATAAATCTCGACATAAGCGAACGCAAGAAAATGGAAGAGGTGAATCAGGATTTATTAGCCAGAACTACCAATATTCTGGAAAGCATCACCGACGCATTTTTCACCTTGGATAGAGAATGGCGCATCACCTTCGTAAACAAGCGGTCTGCGTTGATAATGCACAAGCCCAAGGAAGAACTTATCGGTCAAAACCTTTGGGAAATATTTCCCGAGGCCGTGGGGTCGATATTCTACGATCACTACCAAAAGGCCATGAACGACCAAGTGACCACGGTATTCGAAGGTTTCTACCCGCCGTTCGACGCTTGGTATGATGTGCATGTCTACCCGTTTGAGGATGGCATATCCGTCTATTTCAACGACATAACCGAACGCAAGACGCTTGAGGCAGCCTTGGCCGAAAAGCGGCTCAAACTGAATGAGCTCAACAAGACTCTGGAGCAGCGAGTTGAAACCCAGGTGGCCGAGATAAAGCACAAAGACCAGATGCTGATGCGACAGACCCGCCAGGCTGCCATGGGCCAGATGATTGACAATATCGCCCATCAATGGCGGCAACCGCTGAATTCACTGGGGCTAACCATCCAGCAGATACCGCTCTACTACGATACGAAAGATTTCAACCGAGAGTTTCTTGAAGAGTGTTCCGATAAAGCCATGAAGACAATCCAGCATATGTCGCAGACAATCGATGACTTCAAGAATTTCTTTAATATTGACAAGGAAAAGATCGACTTTGAGATTGACCAGCTTATCCAGAAAACCGTTTCACTTGTTGAGGCCAGCTTCTGGGATCAACATATCAGCGTCACCGTCCATTGCGAGCATAAGCTGCACCTAGCCGGCTTTCCCAACGAATACTCACAGATCATCCTGATCATTCTGAACAATGCCAGAGACGTTTTAGCAGAACGGCGCAATATCAATGGTCAGGTAGTTATAAAGGCCTTCAAGGAAAACGATGCTACTGTCATGACCATCACCGACAATGCCGGCGGCATCCCGGAGGATATCATCGACAAGATATTTGATCCGTACTTTACCACCAAGGCAGAGGACAAAGGAACGGGAATCGGTCTGTCCATGGCCAAAAACATCATTGAAAACAGTTTTGGCGGCGGGTTGACGGCACGCAACACCGGAGACGGCGCAGAGTTCAGGATTGAGGTCTAGTATGGAACCAATACAAATACAGAATTCACGACCCGCACTTTCGCTGCTGGTCGTAGAAGATGACAAGACGGCTATTGAGGTTATCAGAGTCATTATTCCCTTGAAATTCCCCAAAATCACCTTCCACGTCGCAGGGGACGGAAACATGGGGCTGGCACTCTTCAAAGAATACTCGCCTGATATCGTCGTCACCGATATCAACTTGCCGGGGATGGACGGCATCCAGATGGCCGAACAAATCAAAGCAATGAAGTCTGATACGCGCTTCATCGTGCTGACAGGCTACAGCGATAAAATAAGAATGGATAAATTCAACGAAATCGGCGTATGCAATTACATAAGCAAGCCGCTAGATTTAAAAAAACTATTCACTGCGATTGAAAAGTGCATTGAAGAGATCACGCTGGAAAGACCATAACCAGTGTTGAGGCGAAGAGAGCTGAGGCCTCTATGCGATCCAACAGATGATGGGTCGTAAAATTGCTTATGTATCATTTTCGTTTCGTTGCTCCCCAAACCCCAGTTTGAGCGGGACCTGCTCCGGGAGCGCATTCGCTCAGGAATTGCGGCGGTAAAAGCTCGCGGAAAAACTTTTGGGAGGAAAATCGGCGACCGGCCAAATTGGAGGGGGAGACGGAATTATAAGAAGCAAACCAAATTCAAAAAGGTTCACTCCTCACGGTGTTTTTCGCAAGCAGCCTCAACGCTGATCCTGTCCGCGACCTTTGTAGCGGAACAAAGAAGAGATGCCGATGAATATCATGCCGAAAACTCCGATGGTAACCATTACTTGGCCCAAAGTATGATGCCAGCCCATATCCCGCGGAGCGTTTATCATCATCGCGCCGCTTAACATGAACGCAGAAGCAGCCATAGTTTGGGTTAGTAGCTTGACGCTGCGAACGGCGCGACCTCCCAGAGCCTCTATCGACGGGGCCTGCAGTCGACCAAGGTTGCCTTCGGCGATACGCCGGAGAACCCGGCGCGTGTCATCGGGCGCAGAGCCAAGCAGACGCTCCAGATCACGTGCAAATTTAGTGGTCTTGTCCTTAATCTGATTTAGTGAGAAATGTTGCGTAGTCAAACGTTTTATCTCTTCGCGAAACGCACCCATGAAGTCAAATTGTGGGTCAAGTTTGCGCATCATGGATTCCATGATGACGAAAGCACGCGTGAGGAGAAAAAACTCTCCAGGATTGTGAATCCCATGCCGGCTTCCGGCACGCAGCAGCGCAGCAAATGTATTTCCGATTGAAACATCCGCCAGTTCGTTGCGGTGAACCTCCTGGATAATTGCCTTCATGTCCACCATTAGCGCTGAGTTGTTGACTTTTTCGCTCGAAATTGCCATATCGAGATAGGAATCAGTTGCGGCCCGCGCATCTTTGTTGATGATCGCTTCGAGCAGGTGTGTCAACGATTCCCGCATCTGCTCGTCAAGCTCACCGGTCATTCCAAAATCGAGCAGGCAAAGCCGCCCGTCAGAGAGGACAAAGACATTGCCGGAATGCGGATCGCCATGAAACATCCCTTCCTCGAAGATGGTTTGCAGCATTACCCTTACCAGGGTACCTATCGCCTTTGGCATCGCTTCCGGGTGCTCTATCGCGTAGAGGTCCACCCGTTCGCCCGCCGAAAACTCCATCGTGAGCACCGTTGCGGTCGAATACTCAGCAACCACGTCAGGAATCCAAAGTTCGGGGATATCAGCCAGCGCGGCACGAAAGAGCAGTATGGAACGTGCTTCATGTTGAAAATCGGTTTCCCGGCTCAGACTGGCAGCGAATTCGCTTACCAGTACAGAGAGGTCGAGCGCACGCAGACGAGGGAAGAGGTTTTCACCCAGTACCACAAGGTAGTTCAGTGCCGCGATATCTGTGGCGATCATTTTTTCAAGTTTAGGCCGCTGCACCTTTACGGCAACGTGTCTCCCGTCCATCGTTGTCGCCTCATGCACCTGTGCAATAGTTGCGGCGGCCAGCGGCGCTTCGTTGAATGAAGAAAAGAGCTTCGCAAGCGGAGCTCCCAGTTCGTATTCTATCCTGGCCCGTACACTACGAAAATCCTGAGCTGGTAGCTGGTCGAGCAATTGTTCCAACTCATTGATATAGGCGTCCGGTAGCAGGTCGCGACGCAACGCAAGGACCTGGCCGAGCTTTAGAAAGGTCAGTCCTAATTCTTCGAAGGTTTCCCGCACCTCTTTCGGCGTCGGCCAATGATTCCTGCCGCGCAGTGCGCCCAGAAACTTGTGCCGGTTGAGCACGCGCAGGATTTGCATCAATCGCGGCCCCGCTCGCAGTTGCCTTTTCTCCGGAAAGATTATTGAAGCCATGTGTTCCTCTTGGCTTTCATGTGCGTGGCCTTCTGTTGTTTACAGACTTAATGAAAAGGGGCTACCTTCTCTGGCAGCCCCTTTACCAGATATTCCCAATTTTATTTGTGTTTCATCATTTTGTGCGGTTTTTTGCCATCCATCATCATAGGCATCATCTGCTTCATTTTTTTAAACTCTTCGTCAGTCAGGATACTCCTTACTTCTTTCATGGATTTAATCATCTCTAAATGATGAGTTGTCTTTATTCCTGCAATTTTTTGAACCGCAGCATTTGCCTTATCGATGTCAAAATCTTTCACGTCCATGATTTCCATAAGTTCGATCTCAGCAATCTTCAAATCGGCTTTGAATCGCACTTGATTTTTTTGCATTGCCCGGTGAATAGGAGTGATCTTATCGATCTGTTGATCAGTAAGCCCTATTTTTTTTGCATGTTCGATGCACATGCTCGCCATATTTCCCATCTTGTCCATTCCCATCATCTGTTCATTACATTGGCCCTTCATTTCCATATCCTTCATCTGTGAATAAGCAGGCACCGCAAAAACAACTGTCAGCAACAATACAAGTAATGATTTTTTCATAATTGTTTCCCTTTTCTGGGGTTATTAATAAACTATTGAGCTTGTCTAAGTGGTTGAAATTTATGGATTTACATACCCATATTCATTCCAGAACTTCCCACTTGAACCATGGCAGTATTCGATTTAGTTGTGTCAGCAATGCTAGTTGCCTTTACGATAAACATCCCCTGAAAAGCTGGAGCGGTATAAAGCCCTCCGGAAGTAATGCTCCCGCTGTTGAGGCTCAACATGGACCAAGTTACCGGAATATTGGCTGTAAACTGCTGGGTTCCCGGGATTACGTTTACCTGCATCCTAACGACACTTGGCGTAATTGTCATACCGCTGACAACAGGAGTTGTGGGGGGCGTCATGACATTTCCTGACATCATAGTCCCGCCAGCCATATTTCCCATCTGACCAGTATATACAGGAGTGCCGTCTGTATACATCATAGTCACAGATCCAGTGCTGGAAATCGTCATTTTCACATCATCAAACATCCTGTCCATACCCTGACCGATAGTATATGACCCCGCTATCGGATCGGCATTGACAACACCGTAGGTGGCCAGTAGCGGCGCCATCTTTGTCTGCATATTCAGCTTGGCGGTGCTCATGCTGTTAATCATTGTGTTCATTGTCGTGCTGTTCGGATTCAAGTAAAAAGAGTTCATTGAGGCCATGTCGCTAAAACCGCCCATATCCGCCACCATAAGGGTCGACAGCGGATTAATGTTGGCTGTACCTGTTCCGTCTTTCATGGAATAGAGCGTACCCGCTCTTAGCATAAATGGAGCGGTTTTGCCGCTGACATCGAACGAGAACACACCTTGGGAATTTGTGGTCCTGCTCATTTCAGGATTATTGGCGGAGTCTTTCAAAAAGACAGCGGTGTTGCTCATGGGAGCACCGGTCGCCGCAACCCCTGAAACAGTGGCCGCTGGCGTTGTGCCTCCGCCACCGCCACAACCGTACAGGGTGAAGCCTAATAATAGGATTGTTATTAAAGTGCTCGCTGTTTTAAAAGATTTGTTCTTCATTTGGACTCTCCTTTATCATTCTTAAGTTAGCCTCTACTTACCTTTTAAAGGTTACATCAAATTTGAAAAATGTAAACTTTCAGGTTTTTTTTGCGTACGCACGGGTAGCCGAAGTAAAAGCGCGCCCGCTATGGTACGGCAAGTGGACGAATACCCGCCATTGACTGTTGGGACAATCAGTGGCAGGTTGCAAAAAAATCAAGCGGCTTTATTTGATCTGTCCCCGGATCTCCCCATCGGGATTGGCATCGGTGTGGACATTCACATAGGTGCTACCTGATTTGAAGAGCTTTACAAGATCATCAATCGATTTCCCCTGAAGATCACCCTTCAGATCCTGACCCGTTATGGTTCCCTCGCAAAGCGTGCCGCCGAACTTCCCTTCCTTTTTGGGACCGGTAAAAAGATCTACCAAGGGTGCGCCATTTTCACCCTTTTTCCCCATGTGAATGTGGGCAGCGGTGACGTTCTTGATATCTTTGACCGTCAGCTTGAATTTCAGCTCTTTGCCATCCTTACTCAGCTTGAATTCCGAATATCCAGTGGCCTTAGTTTTGACGGCGGGTACTGATTGATGTCCTGAAAGTTTAGCCTTGAAGTCTCTTTCTGCGGCAAATCCCAGAGAGGCAGTCAAAGCGGTGGCCAGCATGACAAACAGCAACAGTTTAACCTTTTTCACGACATTCTCCTTTTCTCAGTTTGATTTGTGTTGCATGGATAATGTTTTTTTCGTTTCAGCCGATGTTCAGCAGGGCAAATTCCCAGTTGACCAGCTTGTCGAGCAGGGCTGCAACATAGTCGGCACGGCGGTTCTGGTAATCCAGATAATAAGCGTGCTCCCACACATCTACGGTCAGCAGAGGCTTAAGGCCTTTTGTCAAGGGAGTTTCGGCATTGGCGGTCTTCACCACCTTG
>JBBQCH010000130.1:0-9598 GCA_038318485.1 Geobacterales bacterium | reverse complement strand
TCATTTCATCATCCTGGGCGGCGAAGGCGATTTGTTCGCTGGGAGCCGAATGGTCGGCAACCATCTTGTTCGTATATTTTGTTATTTGATCAATCATCAGTGGGTTGTTGCTGGAATGTTGGTAAACAGGATCGAGCCGTCAGAAAGTGATTCGCTGCGGAAACTGGAAACCCGGTGGTTTTTTGCGATAAGTGTTGCTTTCGGTATCTTGTAGTTACTGCCCGGTATGAAGGCTGCTGTCACATTGGTTCCCGACTGCCAGGCTTCAAAGTGCAGATGAGGTCCGGTCGATCTGCCGGTTGAACCTGAAAGGCCTAGGACGGTACCGGATGTAACCGATTGACCCTGGGTAACCATCAGGTAACTGTTGTGGGCGTAAAGCGTTACAATTCCATTATCGTGTTCGACGATGACCGTATTGCCATAGCCGGACCGGCTCCCGCTGTATACAACCACTCCGGGTGCAACCGGTTTTACGGGAGTTCCAGTCGGAATTGAAATGTCAACTCCATTGTGTTGTCTCCAGGTGCCGTCAATTGGGTCTATGCGCATCCCGACTTTTGATGTGATAGTTCCGCCTACATCCGGCAGGTGCGGTTCGATTGTCTCCTGTGACAGTTTTCCCGGATTCAGTGCAGCAGCTACCGTCTTTCCGACAATTTCATCAAGTGAAATGTCGTGGATTTTCTGTTGCCTGGTAAATTTGCGTCTTTTTGAAGGGCGGACTTGCAGGTCCTTTATGACGACCTTGGCCCCTTTGTCGATGGGAGCATCAGTGAAAGTTTCGACTCCGTCAATTGTAACAAAACGGTATATGTCGGCAGATCCTGTCGATACAAAACAAAAAAACATAAAAGCCACTGAAATAGTGTGGGTCAGCAGCATGCGATCAGGACGCTTCTTGTAAGGTTTTGAAGTAAATCTCATTAGTACTTGTCGTCCATGTTTTTTTCTGGTAGTTAGAAGCGTTGGTCAATATACCCCAGTTGTTGCAATAGATCAAATTATGATCTTCCGAGGTGTCCAGAGTGTTTCAGTACTATGACAAAGTTGTGAAGGGCACTGAGCATGAAGACGCACTGGTCATTGTCCAGTCACTTAAGGGTCTGATCGGCGAAAAATTTTCTTTCTTGAATTATTACAAAGAAATTCCGGTTTCTAACGATGCTACTCTGATGAACGTTGAAAATGAAATGGCGGAATTTTCAGTACATGAGTACCAGGCCAAAGTAATAAATATAGAACGTAAAGCCCTGATTCATTCGCATCCGATTAGAGGTCTAAAGGAAGACATGGTTGGTGAGGCTTTTTATGTCAGTTCATCAAAAAAACGTGTCATTCTTTGCAAGTTCGCTTACGCACGGATCCACTCAGAAATGCGTTGTTTTGTCAGGGTGTTGCTTGATCGTCCACTAGAAGCATACATTATTAATGATAGCGATTCTGTCAGGGGGGATGTGAGGGATATATCTCTGGGAGGGGCTGCCATGAGTACCATGTCAACTGATCTGCTGACTCTTGGTCAGGATATCAATTTGTTGCTGAGGCTCCCTGAAATAAACAGCCACACGATAACTGAAGTAGTCTTGATGGCAACCGTTTTGCGCGTGATTGGCGAGAATGCTCCCATCACCTATATTTTGAAATTCCATTCAGACAAACATTCGCTGCAGCAGATCGCATACTATATCAATCAACGTCAGGTAGAGATTATAAAAGAACTAAAAGACCTTAATGCCTGACTTCTGGTAACTCCTGAGCTTTTTTTGAGCAATTTCGCTGGTCGTGCTTAAATAGCGTGCTGATGTTGCATGCAGATTTGTCTCAGTAATGAACAATTTTTTTAACTGCCATAAAAAACTGATCTTTTTGTGTCGTTTAATTTGGCAGGGAGTTTGCATATTAAGATTGAACACAAATGGCGTATTGCACTTGCTTTTTGTGCCATTATTAATATAATCTTTGCTCTCACATTTTATGTACCGGGAGGATGACACCGTGAAAAAGGTAGATGCAATAATAAAACCGTTCAAGCTGGACGAAGTAAAGGAAGCCTTGAATGAAATTGGAATTCAGGGAATTACTATCAGTGAAGTGAAAGGGTTTGGTCGCCAGAAAGGTCATACAGAGCTTTATCGTGGCGCCGAGTATGTCGTAGATTTCATCCCCAAGATAAAAATAGAGATCATTGTTTCCGACGCCATACTGCCTCAAGTTGTAGAGGCAATTGAAAAATCCGCCAAGACCGGTCGTATTGGCGATGGAAAAATTTTTGTCACCAATGTAGAAGAAGTGATTCGTATTAGAACCGGTGAAGCCGGTGAAGATGCGCTTTAATAACATACCCTGAAAGGAGCAGCTGATGACACCGAAACAAGTAGTTGATTTTGCCAAAGAAAATGGCGCCCTAATGGTAGATTACAAATTTATGGATTTTATTGGTACTTGGCAGCACGTCTCCGTCCCAATGACAGAGTTTAGTGAAGATACTTTTGAAGAAGGTCAGGGCTTTGACGGTTCTTCGATTCGTGGATGGCAGCCGATCCACGCGTCCGACATGATTCTGCTTCCAGACCCAACATCGGCAAAAATTGATCCTTTTGTTGCTGTTCCGACTCTGTCGTTGATATGTGATATTTTTGATCCAATTACTAAAGAAGATTACACTCGCGATCCACGTAATATTGCCAAAAAAGCAGAAATGTACTTGAAGTCTACCGGCATTGGTGACACGGCTTTCTTTGGTCCTGAAGCTGAGTTCTTTATCTTTGACGACGTCCGCTATGACTCAAGCTCTAACCAGTCCTTCTATGCAGTGGATTCCTCAGAGGGGGCCTGGAATACCGGCCGCGAAGAATTCCCTAATCTTGGCTACAAGCCGCGCCACAAGGAAGGTTATTTCCCTTGTTCACCTGTCGACTCCCAGAACGACCTGCGTAACGAAATGGTTCTGGAGTTGCAGAAAGTCGGTATCCGTGTAGAATGTCAGCACCATGAAGTGGCAACCGGTGGTCAGGCTGAGATTGATATGCGTTTCTCTTCGCTTGTTGACATGGCTGACCAGTTACAATGGTTCAAATACGTTATCAAAAATGTTGCCTACCGCAACGGTAAGACCGTAACTTTTATGCCCAAGCCGCTTTATGGTGACAATGGTTCCGGTATGCACTGCCACCAGTCGATCTGGAAAGATGGTCAGAACCTGTTTGCCGGTGATAAATATGGCGGACTTTCCCAGATGGCTCTTTGGTACATTGGCGGTATCATCAAGCACGCCAAGGCCCTCTGTGCCATTACCAATCCGACTACCAACTCTTACAAACGTCTGGTTCCGGGCTTCGAAGCACCGGTAAACATGGCTTATTCAAGCCGTAACCGTTCTGCTGCATTGCGTATTCCGATGATGTCAACAAACCCCAAGGCCAAACGCGTTGAGTACCGTACTCCGGATCCTTCCTGCAATGGTTATTTGGCATTTGCTGCCATGCTGATGGCCGGTCTGGACGGAATTGAAAACAAAATTGATCCGGGACAACCACTGGATAAAGATATCTACGGTCTTTCTCCGGAAGAGCTGAAAGACATTCCGTCTGCACCGGGTACTCTTGAGGAAGCTCTCAAATGCCTTCAGGAAGACCACGATTTCCTGCTCAAAGGCGACGTATTCACCCCCGACGTTATCGAAAAATGGATCGAGTACAAAACCGAAGCTGAAGTTAACCCGGTTCGTATGCGTCCGGTACCACTCGAGTTTGAATTGTACTACGATATTTAAGCTGAAGAAGACGTTTCATGCAGTTATGAAAGGCGGGAGAAATCCCGCCTTTCTTTGTAGTTAACAGGGCGGATTCTCTCCTTGTATCTAGGTAGTCGCCAGGCGCCCCGATCACTCCGGACGTCAATGGTAGCTTAGATCTTGTCCAATCGGTGACACAGAATCTATCTTTTTAGTGGTTTAGATTTGAAATACTTTAGACTTGGGTGTCTCGTGGACAAGTAACTTGATATGCATGGCTTCCTCTTTCAGTTGAGTGGCTGGATAATTTATGGGGCTAATGCTTTTAAATTTAAAAGTAATATTGTGATTTGATTTGGTGAAAACCTAAAAAAGGAGCCTCCGTCAGGAGGCTCCTTTTTTAGGTAAACATACAAGGACTCGTAAGTTACAAAATGAAAAGCATTTCCCCATAGGTCGGCAGCGGCCAGTATTTGGCACCAACGATTCTTTCCAGTGCATCAGCATCAGCACGTAGTTCATGCATTTTAGTAAATACTTTTTCCCTGAATATTGCGGCCTGTTTTTCAAGATCATCAATTTTCAGCGCGCCTTCAAGGGCTTTCTCCAATGCTTTGACATTGCTGTTCATAGAAGCAAGTTTGTCGGATAGCATTTCCAACAGCTCCTTTTGGGTAGAGACGTTCAGCTTGTCGGATACGGCTGCAACGGCATTGATAGATGATGCTACCGTTGTTGCATATTCTATGGCAGTAGGGATTATACTGTGATTTGCCATGTCGATCATGGTCAGGGCTTCAATATTCAGGGCCTTCACATATTGTTCGACCATTATTTCATAACGTGAATGAATTTCTTTTTCATTGAAGATATTGTGTTTTGCAAACAATTCAACGGCTTCTTTTGTTACCAGTTCCTTCAGTGCCTTAGGAGTGTTAGGGATATTCAGCAGGCCGCGTTTTTTGGCTTCCTTGACCCACTCGTCGGAATAGTTGTTACCGTTGAATACAACTCGCTTATGTTTCTTGGCGGTTTCCTGAAGCAGCTTCTCAAGGTCGGCTGAAAAGTTTTTCGATTTTTCGAGTTTGTCGGCAAACTCCTTCAGTACATCGGCAATAATTGTGTTGATGATAATGTTGGGGCCAGAAATAGAGAAAGAAGAACCGAGCATTCTGAATTCAAACTTGTTGCCGGTAAAGGCAAACGGTGAGGTTCTGTTTCTGTCGGTGGCATCCTTGGGTAGTGCGGGAAGTGTGGTTACGCCGATCTTCATATCAGCGTTGATTGAAGATGATTTTGCTCCGCCAGCTACTATCTGGTCGAGGATATCGGCAAGTTGGTCGCCAAGGAAAATGGAAATGATTGCCGGGGGTGCCTCGTTGGCACCCAGGCGGTGGTCATTGCCGGCGTTGGCGCAAGAACATCGAAGGAGTCCGGCATAAGTGTCCACAGCTTTGATAGTTGCCATCAGGAAGGTCAGGAACTGGGCGTTTTCATGTGGTGTATGGCCAGGTTCAAGCAGGTTCTGTCCGTCATTTGAACTCATAGACCAGTTGTTGTGCTTACCGGAACCGTTTACGCCGGCAAATGGTTTTTCGTGCAGCAGGCAGACCATGCCATGCCTGATAGCGATGCGCTTCAGAACATCCATAACCATCTGGTTGTGGTCAGTGGCAATGTTTGTATTCTCAAAAATCGGGGCTAATTCGAACTGTCCGGGTGCAACTTCATTGTGCTGGGTTTTCGCGGTAACTCCGAGTTTCCAAAGCTCTTCGTTTACTTCTTTCATGTAGGACAGCACTCTTTCCTTGATAGAGCCGAAATAGTGGTCTTCCAACTCCTGACCTTTTGAAGGCATGGCTCCGAAGAGTGTTCTGCCGGCCAGCATCAGGTCTGGTCTTTTAAGGAAAAAAGACTTGTCCACAAGAAAATATTCCTGCTCAGCGCCAACAGTCGATGTAACTCTGCTGGCTGTTGTGTTTCCGAACAATTTAAGAACACGCACTGCCTGTGTCGAAAGCGCTTCCATGGAGCGAAGCAGAGGGGTCTTTTTGTCCAGCGCCTCACCTGTGTACGAGCAGAAGGCGCTCGGGATACATAGAGTTATGACATCAGCTTCTTCTCTCAGGAACGCAGGAGAAGTACAATCCCAGGCTGTATAACCCCTGGCTTCAAAGGTTGCTCTCAGGCCACCGCTGGGGAAAGATGAAGCATCCGGCTCGCCTTTGACCAGTTCTTTTCCGGAAAACTCCATCATAACGCCATTATCTGTTGGTGAAATAAATGAGTCGTGTTTTTCTGCAGTAATGCCGGTCATCGGCTGGAACCAGTGAGTAAAATGCGTTGCACCTTTTTCAATAGCCCAATCTTTCATTGCTTGAGCGACAACGTCTGAGATTGTAGGATCCAGTGGCAGGCCTTCGTCTATGGTTTTTTTAAGGTTTTTGAAAACGCCTTTCGGTAACCTTTCTTTCATAACCGCCTGGTTGAATACGTTTTTGCCAAAAATCTCCATTTGTGTAGCCTCCTTTTTAGGCAGTGTTGTGTAAAAAATAAGCAAAGAGCTTGTCCGCTATAGTCATTGTTTTAATTAGTTACTCAATTATTACGTTGAAGTCCCAGTTTTTAAGCAATATAAATGCCAAGTCGTTTTTGGGGCGGTTGTCGTTTGGCTGGATCAACCGTATCTGTTAATACGAAATTTATATAATTGTCTATGCCGTGATGTCTTACACAATCCAGTGTCCATAGGTAAGTACATTATTTTAATTTAAAAGGTGAGATACTTTAATTACAGGTGGTTGAAAGTGTTTAAAGGCAAAAAAATCTTGTTGTTTCTATATTTTGAGGGATGCCCTTGCAATTGACTTTGCCGACCCACTCTGTTAGATAGATGGGTAGATTTATTCAGTTCAAAGGATTCCACAATGGAAAGTTTCTTCCTTAAGATTTCCGTGATGCTTGTACCAGGCATGCTTGCTATTGTCTGTCACGAAGTTTCTCACGGTTACGTTGCTTGGCGCTTCGGTGATCCGACTGCGCGTATGCTTGGTCGTCTGACCCTGAATCCCATCAAGCATATTGATATTATTGGAACCTTGATGATCTTTTTTATCGGGATCGGTTGGGCCAAGCCGGTACCGGTTACCTATGAAAACCTTAGAAACCCAAAGCGGGATATGATCTGGGTTGCCGCTGCCGGGCCGATTACCAATATTCTGCTTGCGACGGTTTCTGCGTTTTTGCTGCGTGGCATAGTAGCAATCAGCAATCCGGCTGCTTCGGCATCGCCGGTTTCTATGATGATAGAACCAGTTGTTATGATGCTTGCTTTTTCGGTTTACATCAATCTTCTACTGGCTATTTTCAATATGATCCCGGTGCCGCCACTGGACGGTGGACGTGTGCTGATGGGACTATTGCCTTATCGTCAGGCCGCTTCTCTCAGTCGTATTGAACCTTACGGTATGGTTATCATTATAGTGCTTGTGTTCTTTACCAATATTTTTTCGTATGTAATCTCCCCGTTTTTGAATTTGGGTGTCCAACTGCTTGCCGGTCCCCAGAGCGGCCTGGTGCTTGGTGTTACACGGTTGATGATGCATTGACTTACAAGAGGTGATTTTCAATGAACGATCCAAGAATTCGGCAGTTTGCAGAAATCCTGGTGGATTACTCGACCAGGGTGAAAAAAGGTGATGTTGTACTGATTAATGCCGCTGGTCTCGAGTCAATGCCGCTCGTTAAGGAACTGTATGCACTGTGTCTTGCCCGTGGCGCCAAATACGTGGAATATTCTTTTTCCGTGCCCGAAATAGACCGCAGTTTCTACAATCGTGCAAACAAACAGCAGTTGGACCATTTCCCGCAACACAAACTGGACTTTTACAAGACTCTGACTGTCTATATCGGTATCTCAGCCGGTAATAATTCAATGGTTATGGCCAATGCTCGTCAGGATGCGATGGTGGCCTATCAGAAGCTTACCAGGCCTTTGATTGACCAGCGAGTCAAACACACGCGCTGGGTTGTGACACGCTATCCTACCCATGCTGCTGCTCAGGAGGCTCGCATGAGTCTTGATGAGTATGAGGATTATCTTTTTTCGGCCTGCTGCATTGACTGGAAAGCTGAGTCAAAGAAGCAGGATAAGCTGAAAAAGTTGATGGACAGGACCAAGTCAGTGCAGATAGTTGCACCGGATACGGATCTTCACTTCAGCATTGAGGGGCTGCCAGGAATAAAGTGTGATGGACGCCTGAATATGCCTGACGGAGAAGTATTTAGTGCGCCTGTCAAAAACTCCGTTCAAGGGCATATTACCTATAACTGTCCCAGTATTTATCAGGGTAAGGAATATAATGGCGTCAGGTTTGAATTCAAGCACGGCAAAATCGTCAATGCCAGTGCTGATGCCGGAATGGGCAGTTCACTGAACAAAATTCTGGATACCGACGAAGGGGCACGTTATATCGGTGAGTTTGCTATTGGAGTAAACCCAGGAATTCGTCAGCCGATGCGCAATATTCTTTTCGATGAAAAAATATTCGGATCAATTCATTTTACGCCCGGTCAGGCTTATGACGAGTGCGATAATGGTAATCGCTCTGCGGTACACTGGGATCTGGTGCGCCTGCTTTCCGACGGAGAAATTCTGTTCGATGGTACCCTGATTCAGAAAAACGGACGTTTTATTCACAAAGACCTTCTTGAATTGAATCCAGCCTGAAAGAGACTTTTATGACAGAGTTGCTTAATCCCAAAACAGAATTCGAACACGATGATTTTGACTTTAATACGATTGATGAAGAACTGCTGGTGGATCAACGCTGTCAACAACTACTCAACCGCTTCTATCTGTTTCTTCAACAACAGGGAATGGCAGCAGAACTCGCTTCAGATATGGCATTCAGTGCCGATCTTTATCTGAGAGACTACCTGCTTGATTTTGCTTGTCAGAATGTTGTGCGTCCTCAACCTGGAATCGTCAGGATATTTGCGGCATCCTGGTATATTACACACACCCTTGATCCAGAGTTATCAATGCTGGAACTACACCTGAAAGCTATCGTAGCCTTTTATCGCTACTTGCGTCAGCAGCATCTGATCTCAGCTGATGAACTCTCTTTTCTTGTTCAGGAAGCGGCTGAAACCGAATTTTTTGAATCACGTATTGATAGTTTTATTGGTATTACAGGCGATGGTTTTATTGCCTGGGACCAGGAATGTCCTGCTAAATTATAATGTTGTTCAGGAGTAATGACTGATGGACTGCAAACATGCGAAACAAATCAGGCTGACAATACTTGAGCAGAACTATGTCAGGAATGACTGGAACTATGATTTTAAAGGTACTGGCTTTCAATGTTTTTTTGAATCATTGTCAGCCGAAATGGGGAAGCTGGGTATCGGTCTTGAGTTGATACGAAATCGGGATGCGGCAATTAATGTCAACAGCTACGCTGATCTGCTGAACGTAGTTAAAATTTCTTCTCCAGATGACGGTCATAACAATCACTGTATTGGTCACATCATCGGGAAAAGCCAGAATCTGGATATTCAGGAAGATTTGAGAATAGCAGTTCGTCGGATTGCATTTGCGCCAGAAACAGTTGCTCCCTCCAGCGAGTTTCGCAAGGTTTGTCATAACTGTGGTTGTGGATGTTAATACTGATATGAATAGTTGTGACCCCAGATACCAAGGAGTTTTCCATGTCATCAGCCACCATACCTGAAACGGTCAGAAGGCTGCTTGCGTCCCAACCAATTGAACTGCCGATATTTCATCCGGTTGCGCTTAAGCTTCAAAAAATGCTTTCGAACTATGATTTCACTGTTGATGAAGTGGCTCAGGTTGCCAAT
>JBBQCH010000129.1:0-9635 GCA_038318485.1 Geobacterales bacterium | reverse complement strand
GAGAAGCGCATCACCCAGTTTCTGGAAAAGCCGGGCTGGGGCGAAGTCATCTCGGATACGATCAACACCGGTATTTATGTCCTTGAACCGGAAGTGCTCAAATACATTCCAGAGGGAGAAAACTTCGATTTTTCACAGGATCTGTTCCCGCTGATGCTGAAGAAAAATGACGCCCTGTTCGGAGTAACGGCCAAGGGCTACTGGCGCGATATCGGCAATACCGATTCCTACCGGGAGGCGTTCCATGACATTTTCAGGGGCAAGGTGAACCTGAAAATCGATGAACCGAAGCAGGATTATGTCGGCAAGGATCTGCGTGTCGGGGCCGATGTGAAACTGGAACACGCCAGCGGGTTGGAGGGTACTGTTGTTATCGGAGACAACACCCAGGTGCTGGGGGATGTGCGCATCAAGGATTCGGTCATTGGACGCAACTGCACAATTGAGGCCGGCGTCAAGCTGAGCCGCTGCATTATCTGGGATAACTCCTATATCAAGAAGGGCGCCAAAATAACCGACAGCGTAATCTGCTCCAATGTCCGGGTCGGGCAAGGGGCCGTTCTGGAAGAGGGTGTCATCGTAGCAGAAGACACTTCGATCGGAGACGAAGCGGTCATCAAGGCAGATGTCAAGATCTGGCCCAAAAAGATGATTGAGGCCGGGGCGACCGTTACATCCAATATGATCTGGGGTGAGAAATGGAAAAAGGCGCTCTTTGAGGGCGCCATCATCAAAGGGCTTTCCAATGTGGAACTGACGCCTGAGTTTGTTGCCAAGCTGGGCTGCGCCTACGGTACTTCACTTCCCAAGGGCAGTTTTATGCTGTGTGGCCGTGATTCATCACCATCTTCTCGCATGCTGAAGCGCTGTTTTGTCGGTGGAATCCTGTCAGCCGGCGTTAATGTGCGTGATATGAAGATGACCTCGCTGCCGCTTTTGCGCTATAAACTGAAAACGTTCGGAGAGCTCGGCGGAGTCCATTTCCGCCAGGCCCAGGATGACCCGGCCCTGTTGGAGATCGTTTTTCTGGATGGCGATGGCCTCGATTTTTCAAGTAATATGGGCAAGAACGTCGAACGCACTTTTTTCAAGGAAAATTTTCGCCGGGCACACCATACCGAACCGGGTGTGCTGAATGATATCAATAATGTCGGTGATTTCTACCGCGAGGGTTTTCTGCGGGCGCTGGATCGGGATGTACTGAAAAAGGCCGCCTGCATGGTTGTCGTCGATTTCAGTTTTTCACCGGCCAGCCAGACCCTGCCGCAACTGCTGAACGAGCTTGGTTTCTCGGTGATTGCCCTGAACGCTTATGTTGACGAAGGGCGCGGAGTACGATTCAAGGATAAAAATGAAGCACTCAAGCAGCTTGCGACCATTGTTTCGTCTCTGGGTGCCCAGGCCGGTTTCTGGTTGAATCCG
The DNA here is from genome assembly GCA_038318485.1 of Geobacterales bacterium. Taxonomy (GTDB): domain Bacteria; phylum Desulfobacterota; class Desulfuromonadia; order Geobacterales; family Pseudopelobacteraceae; genus JACRCG01. The sequence continues at coordinate 8,213 of JBBQCH010000129.1, read as the reverse complement.
ACTGCCGAGGCGATCACACTGGTGGATGAAACCGGACGAATTCACAGTGGAGTCGAATTGCTGTCGCTGGTGGTCGCGATGCTGATAAAATCCGGCCAGAAAGGAACCATTGCAGTCCCGGTGCAGTCCCCTTCAACGATCGAGAGGATGGCCGAGCAGAAGCGCTGTCAGGTAACCCGTACCAAAAGCAGCGATCGCGCCATGCTGGAGGTTGCCACCTCGTCGGAAATCGTGTTGGCCGGAACCACCGATGGACGCTTTGCCTTTCCTCGCTTCCAGGCCGCTTTTGACGGTATGTTTGTTATTGCCAAGCTAATGGAGCTGGCTGCCATCTGCGGAATGCCGCTGTCGCAGGGACTTTCGGCTGTACCGGTCCGGGCTTATCTGCAGACCAGTCTTGCCTGCCCCTGGGAAATGAAGGGTGGGCTGATGCGCAAGATGAGTGAAGACAGTCTGGAAAAGGAAGCTACTTTCATTGACGGAATAAAAGTGCAATTCAGTGATGAATGGGTTCTGCTGTTGCCGGACCAGTACCTCCCCACCGTGCATATAGTCGCCGAAGCCAAGGACCACAAAGCGGCTCAGAAGCTGCTGTCGGAGTATCAGAAAAAAGTGGAAACCTGGAAAAAAGAGTTACTCTAGCGTATAAATCCAGGTTTCAAATCAAAGCAGCAATCAAGGGTGAAGGCGCTTTGATTTGGAACCGGGACAACAGGCAAGGTCAGGTTCTACTATTATTTGCAGGTCATTATTCAAGGAATTACTGTCCCATGCCAATCCCTCTTGACGTGGTCATTGTATGGCATATGCACCAGCCATACTACAAAGACCCGCTTAAAAACGAATACGCTCTGCCCTGGACTTATCTGCACAGCATCAAGGATTATTTTGACATGCCGGCCATTGTGGAAGATACGCCAGGGGCCACGGCTGTTTTCAATCTTGTGCCTTCATTGATAGAACAGATCCTGGATTACGCAACCGGAGCGGCTGTCGATCCCTTCCTTCAGAAGGGAATGGCCGATCCGGCTGACCTGTCCCAGGACGATCGTATTTTTCTGCTGGAAAACTTCTTTTCGGCCAACCGTCAACACATGATTGAACCTTCCCGTCGCTACCTGGAACTGCTGTATATGGCAGGTGAAGGAAAACCGGGTAGCGCCAGAGACCGGGTCAGACATTTCAACAATCAGGATCTGCTGGATCTGCAGGTCTGGTTTTTTCTGGCATGGACAGGTGAAGCCGCCCGTCGCCGTTATCCGGTCTTTGCCAAACTGGTCGCCAAGGGAGAAAAGTTTACCGCCGCCGACAAGGATCTACTGTTTGCAACCCAGCGAGAGGTGCTGCAGGAGATCATTCCGTTATACAAACGTCTGCACGAAGAGGGGCGTATCGAGCTATCGGTGACTCCCTACTATCATCCGATCCTGCCGCTGTTGTGCGATCTGCGAACCGCTCAGACCTCCATGCCGCGCATAACGCTTCCCACCACCAGCTTTCGTCATGCAGAAGATGCCCGTGCACAGATCCGACGGGGTATTGATTATTTCCGCGAAATTTTTGGTTTTACCCCTTCCGGCATGTGGCCATCGGAGGGGTCGGTCAGCAATGAAACGCTGAGTATTATCAGTGAATGCGGCATAAGCTGGGTTGCCACCGACGAGGAAATACTGTCAAAAAGCATGGATGGCGGTCTTGGCAACCACAAGGAACGTCTCTATCGTCCCTGGCGTTTTTCGGCCGGTCGAGGAGAACTCGGCATTTTCTTCCGCGATCACCAGCTTTCCGATCTGATCGGTTTTACCTATTCCCAGTGGGATGCCGGACGGGCCGTCGGCGACCTGTGCGCGCGATTGAATGCTATCAAAGCCCGCATTGGCGGCGAAGGCCGGGTGGTTCCGATCATTCTGGATGGTGAGAATGCCTGGGAATACTATCCCAAAAATGCTTATGATTTTCTGCAGGGGATGTACCGCGGCATCGCCGGTTACCCGACCCTCAAACTGACCACCTGTTCGCAGGTACTAGAACATAACCGTTTTGACGGTCGTCTGCACAACATCCATCCCGGCTCCTGGATCAACGGTAACTACGGTATCTGGATCGGCCACCCTGAAGAGAACCTGGCCTGGGACCTGCTGGCAGAGGCGCGCCAGGCGGCGGTGTCCGGTAACCAGCTGGTTGCTGCGGCTCTGGAAAGCGGCAGCATGTCATCCGACGTCACTGCCGAGTTGATCTGTCGCTCGCTATATGCCGCCGAAGGGAGTGACTGGTTCTGGTGGTACGGCGATGACCACTTCTCACCGCACAGTGACCGCTTCGACCGTCTTTTCAGGCAACACCTGATGAATGTCTATCGACTGCTGGGGCAGGATCCGCCGCGCGGTTTGCTGGAGCCGATCAAGAAGAAAAGCCCGGCAGGCCTGATCCGTGAACCGGCTGCCTTTATCGACCCGGAGATCAATGGGCGTATAAGCGATTATTTCGAGTGGCTGGCGGCCGGACTGTATGACCTGACCCGCCAGGGATCGGCCATGCACTCGTCCGACCGGATGCTGCAAAGTTTCTACTACGGATATAATAAAATCTCCCTGTTTTTCAGGATCGACGGAGTACAGGATCTGACCTTGCTGCTCAAGGAGATCGACGTACTCAACCTGCATCTGATATACGATCATGAGTACCGGTTGCCGCTACAGATCAAGAACGATGAAGGGTTGTTGCTGGTTAAGGAAAACGGGGTCTGGACGCCGACCTGCGGCCATTGCAACTGGAAGATAGCTAAAACCTGTGAGATCAGTGTCCCGCTCGAGATCATCAAGCCGACAGTCGGCAGCAAACTGTTTGCTTCCATATCGCTGGTGCGGGATAACGAGGAGATTGGTCGCTGGCCGACCGATGCGCCTCTGATGCTGTATTACGCCGGTCCGGAGATAGAGCTGGACAACTGGCTAATATAGTTCATGGTAATTGGTTCAATGTTCATGGTTCGAGGTTACAACCACAAAACCATGAACATTGAACATTGAACATTGAACCGCTTTTGGGGGAAATATGTCCGAACTTCGCTGGGATCCGATCAAACTGCATTGGGTAATTATTGCCGTCGAACGGGGTCGTCGACCGCGTGATTTCTGGTCAGATGACGAGCCGAGTGGAATTACTGCCTGCCCGTTCTGTTATGGCAACGAGGATAAGACACCACCGGAAATATTCGCCATTCGCTCCAGCGGTCTGCCGAATACCTCAAGCTGGCTTGTTCGGGTGATCCCCAACAAATATCCGGCGCTGCGGGTGGAGGGTGAGCTTAACAATCGTGGTTACGGCATGTACGACGTGATGAACGGGATCGGCGCACATGAGGTGATCATAGAAACTCCCGATCACAATCGCACTCTGGCGGATCTGACTTCCAACGAAATCACTAATGTACTGATCGCCTATCGCCACCGGTTTCTCGATTTACGCAAGGACTTCCGTTTTCGTTATATGGTTTTGTTTAAAAACCACGGCACCCGTGCCGGGGCAAGTCTGCAGCACTCTCACAGCCAGATGATTGCCGTGCCGCTTTTGCCGCCGGTGGCCGCGACCCAGCTTAAAGTTGCACGTAACTATTTCGGCATTAAAGAACGCTGCATCTTTTGCGATTTGATCGACTTTGAACTGCGTGAAGGAATCCGGGTCGTAAGGGAGTTTTCCAACTTCGTAATTATAGCCCCTTATGCATCGAGTTCCCCCTTTGAACTGCGCTTGTTTCCCAAACGCCACAGTCACGACTTTGCGTTGATGGACGATTCCCAGCTGGCGGAGCTGGCGGTGGCAATGAAGGATATGCTGCTGCGTATCAAAACCGTGCTTCGTGATGCGCCCTACAACTTCATTCTGTATACTGCTCCGCCGATGCATCGCCGACCAGGGAAGCCTGGACACTGGAACTCGCTGGAGTATGATTACCACTGGCATATCGAACTGGTGCCGCGCCTGACCCAGGTAGCCGGTTTCGAATGGGGTACCGGTTTTTACATCAATCCGACCTCTCCCGAGGATGCAGCACAATTTCTGCGCGACGCTGATGTCTAGTCTGCAGCAGACGCTGGATGCCCTCTACGAAACACGTTCATCCCAACATCTGGCTAATGATCCCCTCTCGTTATGCCATCGCTATGCTGATCCACTAGATCAGGAAGTGGCGGCAGTGATCGCTTCCGCCTTTGCCTACGGCAATGTTGCCATTATCCTGCGCTCACTGGAGTCGATCTTTGCCGAGTTGGGGGCGTCGCCGCGCCGTTATGTGGAGAAATTTGACCCGCGCCAGGGATTAGCCACCTTCACTTCCTTCAAGCATCGTTTCAACGATGGGCGCGACCTGTGCGCCCTGTTGTGGGCTATTAAAAACATGCTCAAAAAGTCCGGGACGGTCGAGGACTTCTTTCTGGATTTTTACGACCGGGATGCCGTGGACGTGACCGGTGCGCTGAATGGCTATTCGTCTTCGGTTCTGTCCATAGACTATGCTCCCGTATTTGATACGGTTGGTATCCCGCCCGATTCATATTTCCCTTTTCTGTTTCCGGCCCCCACTGCCGGCAGCGCCTGCAAACGCCTCTGCATGTTTCTGCGCTGGATGGTTCGCCCGAGTGACGGCATCGATCTGGGGCTCTGGAAAGGTGTTTCTCCGGCAAAGCTGGTGATTCCTGTCGATACCCATATCAGCCGGATCTGCCGGTATATCGGTTTTACCAGCAGAAAAGCGGCCGATTGGCGCATGGCGCTGGAAATCACGACCGCTTTACGTCAACTTGATCCCGATGATCCGGTTAAATATGACTTTTCGATTGCTCACCTGGGCATCAGCGAAGGGTGTGACGGTAAAGACGGTACGTACTGCACGGGCTGTCCAATCTCCGGAATATGCTCGCAACTCTGCACCAATAGCGGCAAAGTCACGGTCTAATAATTTGACACTCTGTCACCTATCTGTTATAGAACTAGCGTTGTTTCAGGTATTTTCAGCGATGGATATACACTATTGACTCACAATCTTCAGTGAGGAGTCGCAGATGATAATTAAGTGCGAGCAGTGCCAGACCAGGTTTAAACTTGACGATTCAAAGGTCACCGCCAAAGGTGTCAAGGTCCGTTGTGCAAAATGCAGACACATATTCAGTGTGCGCAAGGAAGTACCTGAGCCGGAAGCCCTGGATTTAGAAACTGTGCCTGTTCCGGCCGTTGTGGCCGACCAGCCTGAACTGACCGATTCTGTCAAATCCGCTGTTCCCGAGGCTCAGGAACCGGCACCCCAGTTTTTTTCCGTTGATGATTCGATTGCCGGGGATATCAACCACTCTGATGATCTTGAATCAAGCTGGTTTGGCGAGCTTCCATCCGATACTGCAACTGAGGCGATCGAAGAGGGCCAGCCCAGTTCTTCTACTTTGGTGGAAGAACTGAGCTTTGCGGCTAATGAAGATCAAAAACCTCTTTCACAGGAGGCGGCCGCTTTTGGAGATGTGGATTTTGGTGATTTCGGCACGGAGAGTGACAGTGTGCTGTCAGCACCGCCCACAATGGAATCTGTTGACAGGGAAGAACCACAGCAACCCGATTTCTCCGATAATTACATGTTCGGAGCGGTAGTTAGTCCTGCTGTCGAAGATTCAGGCGATGCAACCTCTTTTGATTTTGGAACCGACAGCTTTGCAGATTCGATGGATACGGTGGGTATCAACTCCGGGCAGAAAGAGTCCTCTGACTTGTTTGACTCCACTGGCGATGAACCCTTCAGCCTGGGAGAAATTGACTTTGGCGATGATCTGACAGCTGTGGCGGTACAGCAGGTTAATTCGGATGAGCTGAAGCCGTCACAGGAAATACTGTTCGCACCTCTTGTAGCGTCTCAGGAAAAACCGGCCGAAGACGACGATCAGAAAAAGTCGTTTTCAGAGGAGACGGCGGCGGCCAAGGAAGAACTGCCACCGCTTTCAATTACTTCCCGCCGGAAGCAGAGTTCCTTTTTTACCGGGCTGATTGCGGTTGTTGCCCTGCTTGTTGTTGGAGTGCTCGGTTATTTTGGTTACACATCGTTTATGCCGGATAATGGTGCCGCAACGCAGGAAACCGGGAAAATCAGTGTTCGGGCAGTTAAAGCAACCTTTGTACAGAATGCGACAATCGGCCCGCTGTTGGTTCTGTCCGGTGAAGCGCTTAATGAATTTCCTAAATCACGGGCAGCGCTTCAGGTGAAAGGGACGGTCTTTGGTGCTGCAGGGCAGGTTTTGGCAACCAAGGTCGCCTACTGCGGCAATCCATTGACCGCTGAACAGTTGGGAAGCTTGCCGCAGGACAAGATTGAAGCTGCCATGGCCAACCAGTTTGGTGACTCGCTTTCCAACCTTGAAGTAGCTGCTGGTAAGGCGGTGCCGTTTACGATTGTTATTGCCAATCCACCCAGTGATGGTAAAGATTTTGCTGTAGAGCCGGCCGGATCCACGGTAGCAACCGGCAAGCAACAATAGTGCTGCGAACATAACAATCAAAAGGGCCGCCCGTTATTGCAACGAGTGGCCCTTTTCATTACTGTTATTCCAATTCTAAATCAAAGCGTCTTCTTCGTTGGCTCGTCTTCGGCTCCTCAACATACTATTTGTATGCCTTCGTTGCCTCACTCCTTGCCGCCTTGAATCCATCTTTGATTTGGAATTGGTATTATATGTGGCGTTGCCTGTTACAGAATTTCTACCAGCCTGATTTCGAAATTCAGGTCGCAACCTGCCAGTGGGTGGTTGGCGTCCAGGGTGATGGTTGTATCGGTGACTTCGGTTACCAGTACCGGCATCGGACTGCCGTCCTGCATGATGACTTCCATCTGCTGCCCTGCCTCCGGGTTGATGTCGGCAGGAATCTCGCTGCGCTCCAGTACCGCCATCATTTCATCGGCGCGTTGGCCGTAGGCTTCGTCGGCCGGAATGAACACTTTTATGCTTTGCCCAACTTCAAGACCGATAACAGCTTCTTCGAATTTCGGAATCAGGTTGCCCTCTCCGATGACAAACTCCATCGGGCCGGTTGCATGGCTGCCGCAACCGCAGCCGTCATCTCCGCATTGCTCGACAAAACCTTCCGATGTGTCGAATATGCTGCCGTCCTCCAGTGTGCCGGTGTAATGAACCTTGACCTTATCGCCTGTTTTTGCTTGTGCCATGAATAATTCCTTTCTTGGTGTATTCCCATTACCAGCGGGATAAAATTCCGGTTACCGAAAAAGGCGCAAACCCGCTAGCCTGATTCCTTGCCGCCTTGCTGTCATCCTTGATTTGAAATCGGACTAATAAGGTTATCGATAGTTGTTATGAACTGTGCAGGATCTCCACAAATCTTGACCCTTTTATGGCGGGATGTATCTCCTGAGATGATCTCCACATATGATTTGGCTACCCCGAACAGGTCCGACAGAAATTCCCGGCACAATTTGTTTGCCGCGCCGTCCACCGGTGGAGAGGTCAGCCGGATTTTTAGCTCTTCGCCCATCAGACCGCAGATCTGGTTCTTTGAGGCTCGCGGTTGAACATGGATGCTCAATACAATGCCATCTCCGGTAACGGTGACAAACGGCAGGTCAGACCGGTTCATCACCGGACAACTGGCGGGCAAAGCTGTCTAGCAGCCCTTTGAAACTCATTTCGAATTGAATTTTCTGGCGGCGGACATCTTCAATGCGGGTTTTCAGTTCGCCAAGCTGACGCTCGGAGTCGGCCACGATCCGTTCGCCTTTCAGTTCCGCCTCGGAGACAATCAGCTCAGCCTCTTTTTTGGCATTGGTTTTCATCTCTTCGATAACACGTTGAGCCGAGATCAGGGTTTCACGAAGTTCACGCTCTCGTTCCGCCATGTCGAGCGCTTCACGGTTGTGCCGCGACAACTGCTCCTTCAGTTCATTGTTGTCGCGGATCAAGCCTTCCATTTCGCCAGCCACGGTTTGCAGAAAAGCGTCAACATCCTCCGGATCAAGCCCCCTGAATGTTTTAACCTTGAACTGTTGCTGCTGTATATCGAGCGGGGAGATCTTCATTGACGGTTAACCTCTCAGTTTAAGTGACATGCTGCTGCTCATCAGATAATGGTAAGCGGTATCAAAAAATATTATCTGGACAACATAAATGGCGGCAAAGGCAACCAGTGGAGAGATATCAAGCATGCCGGTATCCGGCATATGC
>JBBQCH010000128.1:0-9770 GCA_038318485.1 Geobacterales bacterium | reverse complement strand
AGCGCCATGGTTATTCCGGGGGTGGTCTTCATTCCCTTTCACTTTGCCGAAGGGGCGGTCAATGCGCTGACCAACAATGTGCTTGATCCCGAGTCGGCCATCCCGGAGTTCAAAGTCTGCGCAGTCAGGATCGGGAGGGCGTTATGAAGGCTCTCTACCCTGAAAGCCTGGCTCAGTTTTTCACAGCTCTCGAATCCCGCTACGAGGTGCGCCTTCCGGTGCGCCTGCCGGATGGCACTCGCAGCATGGGCCGTCCGGACGACGGTCCGATTTCACTGCAGGGCGGGGCACTCCCCGGCAAACCGACTGCAGCCTTCTTTCCGCACTCCGATACACTCTTCACAGCCAGCGGCAATACGATCATGCAGCCGCCGCCGGTCCGGCCGCTCTGTGTTGCAGGTTTCACTCCCCGTGATCTGGATTGCCTGCACTTTATCGACCGCTTCTTTGCCGACAGCTGGCGTGACGATGTCTATTTCCGTCAGCGTCAGGGGGCGCTGATTATCGGCGTATCCGGTTACTGTGCCCCGGGAGGGGCATTGATTCCAATGGCGGGAGGGGGCTGTGACCTGGAACTTGCCTGGGATGGGGCCCTGTGGCTGGTCATGCCTTACAGTTCGATTGGCCGGGCGATTGCGGACGAACTGCACGAAAACGTACCGGACGAAGCCTTGGAACGGCTCAAACAGGCGGGAGCTGCTCTTCCTGACGAGAACGGCGCCATCATCAGGCGCGCATCCGAACTGTTGCGGGCCGACCTGGTGCCGGACAGCTTCTGGATCGAAATCGGCGATCGTTGCATCGCCTGTACCGGCTGCAACCTGGCCTGTCCCACCTGCACCTGTTTCGGGGTGCAGGACTGGCGCTACGGGCAAAATGTGGAACGAAGCCGCATGTGGGATTCCTGTCAACTGGATGGTTTCATGCGCGAGGCGGGGGGGCACAATCCGATGGGCAGCGAGGCGCTGCGCACCCGTCGCCGCATCCACCACAAGCTGGCAGCCGACCCGGAACGGTGGGGGGAGATCAGCTGTTTTCTTTGCGGCCGCTGCGATGCCGTCTGTCCAACCGGCATCGGTATTGTTGCGGTGGCACGGGAAATGGTGAGCCGGTTTGGGGAATCTGGGTGTTGAGGGTTTTGCACCGGCCGGCCTCCGGTACTAGTCCCTTTCGAATGCAGGGTTAGATTTCAGCGCTTGATCTATGTTTATTGTGGTGTAATCACTTTTTGTACTCGTGAGTGCAGCCCGGATTTTCCATGATATCGGGACTGTCCATCACCTGTTTGATTCCGAATAATATCGGGTTGGCTCCGAAGTACTTCATTTGCTCGTAAGCGGCTTCTTTGCAAAGATTTTTGTTGCGTACACTATAGAAGGCGACCACCAATCCCGTGCGATCCTTCCCATGACTGCAATGCACCAAGACCTTTTCATTACCCCTGATCTCTAGTATATTTAACGCTTGCATGAGACTCTTTAGATCCGGGCTGGCCCATGGGTTCCAGCTATGTGGAAAGTCTTCCGGCTGCATATAAATTGGGATGACTTTGATATTATGTCCTTTGGCCATGCGAAACTCTTCTGTTTCATCTACATCGGACGAGAATCTGTTCAACTTAACCACGGTCGTGATGCCTATATCCTCCAGATATTTCCAATCCTTTTCCCCCCTTGGCTGTCCGCTTCGATAAACGCCATCTGCAACCACGACCTGGAAGTTATTTATGGGAGATGGATGCTGCTTTTGGCTGGAAATATCAGCTGATGGTTGTGTCGGTGTCGCGCAGCCAGACAGCAATGTCGTTACCAATATTACTAAAAGAGAGGAAACTCTAGGACGTGAGAACATAAGCTCTTCCTTTTATTTAATTGGCGAGCCTAACGGGGCCGCCCCGGCTTTCCTGGTTTTATTGGCTTGTTTAATCGAAATTCCAACATATTGATAAACTGTTCTGGTCCAGATGGACGCCCGGTTCTGGTGGTTCGGCGGATGGCATTATCATATCAGTCTCTTCATCTTCTGTGTGGACAAACTCCGCAGACGATCTCTGCTCCTGCGGTGAAAGCCACAAGTTTGCATCCAATAGAGGGCCGTTTGTTCAGGTTATATGGGTTTTGGCGCTGAACCTTCGATATGTCTCAGCATTCGTAGCCAGACCGACTTTCAGGATTTTTAGGGACAGTATATAGAACTATACTGATTTTTTAGGTCCTGGTTTGTTCGATCGAAGTGTTCTCTCAAGCAGAATTTCAATATTATCAACAAATATCTCTTTCCCAAGTGGTCGGCCGGAAAGTTCATGCCTGCGGAATAAGTTTAACTCTTCTTCCGATGACAACGTCAGGAATTCTTTCCGGTTCCCAATCCTAGACAGGATCGGTTCCACCTTGACCAGCTTGTCATCTTTTGCCGCGTTGCGTTACGTGGTATTCTAGGAGCTATAACTCGTGCGATGCGTGCCATGTGGGAAGGATAGCAGAAGAGTAAAACATGTCAATTAAATATACTGTCCCCATAACTCTCGGTGCGTAAATTGCCCACAGGGATCTGTGCGGGGGGTGCTCCGTAAGGGGTATTCCTACCGCGATAAGTTTAGATTCGCCGTGTAAATCCGCCTGTACTATTTTCTCCGAATTCTGCGTCCTCCCCGATTACATTTCGACCCTCGTCACCACCCCTTGAATCTTTGACGCTGGCAGTCGGTAGAACTGGACAAAATTAGGGGTCAGGCGCTTGATTGTAGAGAAAACTTTCCAGATCGGGTTTTCGGTAGCAATGTCCTCTATGCCGTAGAAAATTACTTTTTCCTGGATTCCGTTTTCCTTCAGAATGCTTTCGATATCCAGAATTTCCATATAGCCGACTCTCACCTCAATGGCATCCAAACCGACAGTCAGTCCTTTCTGAAGTCTGGTTTCAAGCTCATAGGGCTCATCAGTGCGCAAGATTGAGATCAGTACATTGTTTTCATAGATGATGTTGCTGCTGATGATGCAATGCACCATGTAAGGAGGAATAACACTCCAATCCTTGACAAAAAACAATCCCGTACCTGGGATATTGTGTCCCTTGGCGTATATCTGGTTGTAGGACAGTTCAAAGGTCTCGAAGTCTAGCGGCCTGAGTGCCCGGTAAAGAGCCCGCTGACCATAGGTCCAGATCAAAATCGTTGCAAAGGGAAAAGCTGCCATGACGATGGACCAGTAGCCGCCGTGGGGCATCTTATTCATACAGGAGATGAAAAACACCAGATCCACCACCGTTATTCCAACCGCAAACGGAACCTTCCATTTTTTTGTGGTACGCCTGAAGATCATGATCATCATGATACCGGTGATAGTCATGGTACCTGTCACTGCTAGTCCATAAGCAGCCGCAAGGTTTTCCGACTTTCGAAAAACCAGCATGATAAAGAGTACTGCAATCATCATTATCCAATTGATTGAACCTATGTAAATTTGTGATTTGAGATTGGTCGAGGTGTAGTCAACTTTCAAGAGCGGCATAATGCGGGTGGTAATGCCCTGGTAAACAACGGAAAAGACACCGCTAATCATTGCCTGAGAGGCAATGACGGTAGCCATGACTGTTAGTATCAGAAAGGGTATATAAAGAATTGGGGCCTGATGCTGAATCATACCGAAGAGATAGTTCTTTGCCTCTGGGTGCTTGAACAGGAATGCGCCTTGGCCAAAATAGTTAATAATCAGGGCAGTGAAGGCAAAATACCAGGCCCGCATAATCGGATTTCGACCCAGATGTCCCATGTCGGCATAGAGAGCCTCGCCACCGGTGGCGCAAAGGATTACTTCGGAGAGCACGAAGAAACCGGACAGTCCGTGATGCAACATGAAGCTCAAGGCATAGTGAGGGCTTACTGCCATTATGACGGAAGGCATGGTGGCAATTGAGGTCACTCCGGACAATGTTAGAGCAATGAACCATATTACCATGATTGGACCGAAGGCGCCTGCAACCTTGTCGGTCCCCTTGAACTGGGCTATAAACAGACCAACGGCAATGATTGCTGCGATCAGTATCAGTACATTCTGCGAGGTCTGCTCAAGACCGGGAATAAGGGTCATTCCTTCAACCGCTGATAATATCGAAATCGCCGGGGTAATTACGCCGTCCCCCAGCAACAGACAGACACCTACATACGATAGAAAAACCACAACACCCAGCTTTCGCCCCGATTTAAGCATCCGCGCAAGGATTTCCTTAAGCACAATTGTTCCACCTTCCCCATTTCGTCCCAGACTCATGGCCAGCCAGGAATATTCGGCTGTAACCAGAATGGTCATTGTCCAAAAAACGAGGGAAAGAATACCGAAAACATTATCCTCGGTCGGTTTAGTCAGGGCAAAAATCACGGTCAGGGTATAGATCGGGCTGGTACCAATATCACCGAATACCAGGCCCATGGATTTGACAATGCCGCCCCAGTAGGAATCTGCTTCATTATGCTTCACGTGTTCTCCGGTATTATATTTCAATCGTGTTTTCTCAGTCGATAATCCTTCCTGTCCTGGGTCAGTTCATGCAGATAAAACTTCTCAGAAGAGAGGCCGGAATAAAGGAACCTGCCGAATCACGGCTTCATCATCGATAACCAGTATCCGGTCTAGATCGGTATTGTTGGGTGCAGTAGTCATATGTAATCTTTTAGTTTTTTTATGTCATTAATATTAACCAAGTTCCAACATTGCGATATCAGATCAAAAATTAGAACTTCACCGCGACCATATAGTGGTGGTTCCAGAAGTGTCACCCCTTTTGTGGAGTCGATCTCTCGCTCATCCAGAAAATCTTCTCCCTGATATACACCAGTTTCAGGACTATAGTAGTAGACTCTTGCCATAAAAATCCTCCAAATATAATTTGACGCATGCAGTTACGATCTAATTTATGCTGATTATTTGTATCATCTGCTGTCGATTATGATGCGACCAATCCAGCTTTAGACCATTTTCATCGGTCCATCAAGGAGTTTTCTACCGCCAAAACGCTAATTTTACCTTTTAAGGGCGTTGGGAATAAATAGCCATTGGAGACTTAACTGGGCGATTCAGTTTAACTAGGATTTATGGGGACAGTATATAGAACTATACTGATTTTTTGGGTCCTGGTTTGTTTGGACGAAGTATTCTCTCAAGCAGAATTTCAATATTATCAACAAATATCTCTTTCCCAAGTGGTCGGCCGGAACGTTCATGCCTGCGGAATAAGTTTAACTCTTCTTCCGATGACAACGTCAGGAATTCTTTCCAGTTCCCAATCCTAGACAGGATCGGTTCCACCTTGACCAGTTTGTCATCTTTTGCCGCAAGGTGTGCCTGGGCGCTATTCCAAGCATACTCTTCAGGTCGAGCAACAATACCCGCAGCAACCGGATTCATCTCTATATATCGTGCAGCAGCAAGCAGATAACTTTCATCCATCGGAAATGAGGCAAAGCGTTCCTGCCACAGGTGCCCTCGCCATTTCTCGCGAAAGTTGATTCTACGGGTATAGCGACGGTGCGCTTCGCCGATTGCACGTGCAAGTCCGTTTGATGTTTCCGGTACGGCAATCAGATGTACATGGTTAGGCATCAGACAATATGCCCAGATTTCTACTTGGTACTTGCCACACCATTTAGCCATGAGATCGATATATGCTAGATAGTCATCGGCGCAGAAAAAAGCCGGTTGGCTTCGATTGCCGCGTTGCGTTACGTGGTGTGGTATTCCAGGAGCTATAACTCGTGCGATGCGTGCCATGTGGGAAGGATAGCAGAAGAGTAAAACATGTCAATTAAATATACTGTCCCCATAACTCTCCCAGTCGCGACAGAGCTAATGTGTTCTGAGGAAATAGCTGGCTTGGCGGCAAGGGCGAATGAACCTAGAAAAACGGCTGCGATGAGAAGTTTGGAACTTAGGCGTTTGATCATCTCCGGAGACAGAGTGGGAGCAAAAATAAATTTCATGTGAGGCCTTCTTTCTGTAACGGTTCGGCGCTTGACCTGTTATGCCTGTTAATGGTCTGAGCGCTTGTTATGCCCTGCTTTTTCAATCATTTCCATAGTTGAAATTACTTTGGCATATGGGACAGATAATGCTGCCCTAAAGGATGCATGAACATCTGACGCTTTTATGGTCTGGCTCTTGAAAATTAGATCTTTGGTGGAGCAAGCATCTTCAGCGACATTACAGCTGAAACCAAGATCAAAAGCAGCACGAGTTGTAGCGTCTATGCACATGTGGCTCATTGCACCGCAAATTACCAAATTGTCTATATTTTCATTTTTCAGCATCTCCAGCAGAGATGTGCCGCGGAAGCTGTTTGGAAAGTTTTTTGTTACAACTATTTCATCCTCTTTGGGAGCTACCATTTGGTTTATTTTTGCCCCGTAAGTTTGAGGCAGGAAAAACGTCGCACCAGGAAGTGCGGAAATGTGCTGGATATGGAAGACGGGTGATTTTATAATTCTGAACTTGTTCAAAAGTAACTTCGCATTAGTTGCAGCCTCTTCAATGCCAACAAGTTCCATGTTGCCACCAGGAAAATAATCATTCTGAAAATCAACCAGTATCAGGCCAGTGTTCATGTCAGTTTCTTATCATTTTGTTTGTATACCCTTCCCTGGAAACTTGCGTTTCATCCAAGGATACCTCGGTACGAAGCTTTGTCAATGTGTAGCCCTGACACCTCTTCTGCATGCAGGTTTGCCCATCCGGAGATCAAGCGGCTCCTTTCAATATATGCATGATGTAAGTAGAAATTGCCTGGCTGCACAACTGATAATTGAAGAAAGCCCACCAAGTCTATCGGTGGGCTTTCTTCAATTATGTGAATCGTCTGTGAGCATCTATTTCAACTCTTTTGGCATCAATCTCGCTTTTCTCTGGCAATATCCTTATCCAATCTATCCAGGCTGCGATTTATCTTGTCCCGTTCCCTTTGGCTAATACTGCCATCCGCTTTCATGCGGTCGATTCTGTTAAGAATTTGGCCCAGTTCTTTCTTGAGCTTGTGTGCTTCATGCCTGTTGAGAGTTCCCCGTTCAATACCCTGATCAATCTTTAGCTTTGCTTCCTGAATCCGGGATCGTATCCCCCCACGCCAATCTCTGTCATGCTTTTCTTTGTAAATATCCCTGTCCAATCTGTCCAGGTCATTTTTTATCTGGTCCCGTTCCCTTTGACTGAGCTGGCCATCTGCTTTCATGAGGTCAATTTTGTTGAGAATAGTGCCCAACTCTTCGTTAAGCTTGCCCGCCTCATGTCCGTTAAGAGTTCCCCGTTTAACACCCTGATCAATCTTTTGCCTTGATTCTTGAATCCTGAAGCGTATTCCCCCGCGCCAATCACCTTGCTCTGCGTAGCCTGTTGCTATCGTGCCAAACAGAATTACTGCAAACATTACCAAAACCATCACATTCTTCATGAACAACCTCCTAGTTTTTTTATGATTAAGATAAATTTAGATAACCCTTTATGCCAAGATCAGAGTTGGCATAAAGGGTCCCAATGCTTCTTGATTAAGTATATTTTAACTCTGACTTTGACAGAAGGTGCGGCGTGATGGTAAAACCGCCCGAGGAATAAGTCATGTTTAACATAACGATTCATATATGCCGGATCAGGGAAACAGATATGGTGTCAGGGCTAATCAACTACGTTTCCTAATGCCCTTGTCTCCTTATATGTTTATTGTTTGGGCCGGCAAGTGACACAAATCGGTTGCAAACGGAGTCATGGCAGCCCGCTCTGCGGATAGTCATGACTCCGTTTTTCAGCCCTCTCCATTTCAATCTACTATTTAGATGCCTGCGCTTCACGTTCGATGACGATCTCGACGCGACGGTTATTGGCACGTCCCTCAGGCGAAGCGTTGTCGGCAATCGGACTAGCCTCGCCCTTTCCGCGTGACTGGATGCGTTCGGACGGGTAGCCTCGCTGCACGAGGTAATCGCGAACCGCGTTTGCTCGTTGTTGCGAGAGACCCTGGTTATAGGACTCGGAGCCCTGGGAATCGGTGTACCCCTCTACGATGAGGTTGCGCGCGGGAATTGCCAGCAACGCCTTGGCAACCTGATCAAGCTTTACCTGTGCAGGCGGCAACAAGTTCGACTGGGCTGAGCGAAAGAGGATACTTCCTGAGAGCGTGATAATAAGTCCGCGTGAATCTTCCTTGACCGAGGCTAACGAGGCTAACGAGGCGAGTGCGTCGGTCGTGCGCTTCTCAGAATCCCTCAGGTCCTGTTGCCCTTGCGCGATGTCGGCATCCGATTTCTCCTTGGCTGCCTTGAGCGCGGCTTGTTTGTCGATTTCAGCTTGTGCCACGGCCGTCCGCTTATCGGCGTCTCTCAAGGCCTGTTGCCCCCGCTCGATATCGGCTTGCTGCCGCTGGAGGTTGGCGTCAGCCGTATCCTTGGCTGCCTTGAGTGCGGCCTGTTTATCGATTTCAGTCTGTGCGTCGGCTGTCCGTTTTTCGGAGTCTCTCAAGTCCTGCTTCCCCTGCGCCACGATTTCGGTTTGCATTTTCTGGTAATCGGCGTTCGACTTGTCCTTGGAGGCCGTGTCGGCGGCCATGATGCCGAGTGCGCCCGCCTGTTCGGACTTGCGTTGGGCTACGTACGCGAGGTCTTTGGTTTTGAACGAGTCCGGGGCCTTTTGGAAGGACTGTTCCGCCATGGCGAGAGCCTCATGTGCCTTGTGCAATTCCGCCGGCACGAGCTGCTTCGCCGGACCTTCACTCGCAAGCTGGTAGGCCGAACGGGCATTGACGAGTTCATTTGGCGCCACGGATGCGCAGCCGGCGAAGAGCACGGCAGACGTGACGAGGGCCAAGAGTTGTTTCGTTTTCATGGAATTCTCCTTTAACATCATGTTTGGGTTATGGGTTATTGCTCCGGAGTTGGCGTACACGCTCCAATGCTGCCTGGGCCTCGGATTTCTCGGCATCCCCATGGGACAGTGCAACAGCCAGCTCAGCGTCGGCTTCGGCCCGCGTCAGCATCGACGAGGCCTCCTCCTTTTCGCCTTTCTTGGACAGCTCCTTGGCGTGTTCAAGCTCTTCCTTGGCTAGCTGTAAATGAAGCGAGGCTTGCGGCACATTGGCCGCCCCGGACTCCTCGGCAGCTCGAATCCCCGACGTTGACGCCTCAGTGCGCAACGGTGCGCTTGCACATCCCGCAATGATTGAGGTGGCCACAACGGCCACGGCGAAAACCATAACTCCTATCCTGGATACATGTTTCATCTAGTCCTCCTTTTTGTGGATGCAACAGATTTGAGGCTCAAACATGCCCCTTTGTTTTGAAACCCTTGAACAAACTTTCTTACATGGCATCTGATGGCTCGACGACCTGAAGGTTCACAGAAAGCACGACAGCGTCAATCTTCTCCCTCTATTAGGTACATCGCAACGAACGTGCCAGAGGGTTTCCATGGCTGCGGTGAGCACAAGTGCTTGATAGTACAGGTAATAGTGGAAAGAGGGGCTGTAAGGGGGAGCAAAAACCGTCAGCTGCAGCCATCGCATTTAACAAGACCACCATATGTGACGGGTGTCGTTGGGGCGCCACAGGAAACCTGATGGAAGCCTGATAGGACGCTGTTATCTATTTGGAAGCCTGATGGGACGCTGTTATCTATTTATCTATTGAATGCATAATATCTTTCAACATCATCGGATCAGACTTCAATATCTTATCACCACGTTTTGACGCCAGACAGACACCGGTTGGCCCCAAGTGTAGAAATTTTCCGACCTCGCTA
>JBBQCH010000127.1:0-9783 GCA_038318485.1 Geobacterales bacterium | reverse complement strand
ACTTTTTACTTCTCCCTTGTTTCTTACCCGAACCAGTGCAAGATTTATCTGCCCCTCCTTGCCGAGCAATCTCTGTGCTTCAGTTATATCGGCTACCACAGCACCGTCAACGAGGCGATTGCCCATACTGAATATCCCTGTGACTTTTGCCGATCCATCTCCTAGTGGTATTGAGCTGCCTGGCTTGAGACCTAGCTGTTGAGCGAGGATAGTGCCGACCATCACATTACGTCCACCCGGATTCGGTGGAGCACCTTCAAGAAGCCCGAAGCGGGGTGCCAGAGTAGGGGGTATTCCCAGGAGCATGGCGTATGAACTCCAGTTTTCGCGGAGAGCGCCTACCACAAGGGGATCCGCAAGGTCGCCCATCATTGCCTTGAGACCTGCAAAATCTTTGGATGAGATACGGGAGTGGATCGGAGAGGGTGCTCTTTTGCCTTGAACCGTGATATCGGAATTATAGTCGTTAATAACTTGCTGTGTTTCTCGTTCCAGGTTGGTTGTAATCGCTACTATCGCCACATAAATTGCAATGCCGACCGCTGCCCCGAGGAGTGTCATAATGCTGCGAAGTTTGTGGCGAAGAATGTTTCGAGCGAAAATCAATGGTACTCCGTCATGCCGGTAAAATATCCATAACTGGGCAAAAAAAGTGCACCGCACAGAGCGTGGAAGCTAATATGCTCTACAGAATCTATGACGCATATACTAAAGAAATCCGACAGGTGTTTAGGACTGCCGGATTCGGGATAAAAAAGAAAAGTGTTTTTAAATTTTTAAATAGCGCAGGCACTTAAACAGAGCATTGCAACAGAGAGAATTCCGTAAAATACAACGTGTAGTATGTTCATGTCTTTCTCCTTTCCAAAAATGATGATTTAATTGCTAGAGGAGTCCATCGCAGTCCAGCTGAACGCCAGAAACGGGTGTGTCATCAACAGCGACGGTGAAGTGTTGACCTGATGTCGAACCAGGGACAGTTGTATAGGTCGCTTTATGCCCACTCGCACCGGTAAAGGTTACCTTGCCGGCTTTGATAGTATTGCTGGAATCCATAAGAATTGGAGTATCTGTAGTCAGGTCGGAATAGCCAGCCTCACCACGATAAACCCGACCCGATATAGAGAGCTGGGTATCAGTACCTGATTTGCTGGAATTGACAGTCATATTTTCAAACTTATAATACTTGCCTCCTTTGGTGTCCTTGGATTCAAATGACGTAAAGGAAATTGTCCCGGGAAGATCTGACAGAGTGGAGCCCGCACCAGTTGCAGGTGTATAGGAAAAATTACTGATGGCAATGGTTCCATCCGAGATAATAGTTCCTGAAGCTGTCTTCTCAACTATCGTGAGACTCGGAATGTTTGCAGTCAGTTTGTTGGTTACCGGACCGGAGGGAGTAGGTGTTCCTGCATCTACAGCGCTGAGTGTGCCGTTATAGGTCGTTTTGTTTCCTGTCGTGCTGTCTACGGTGCAGTAATTATCCCATTTCACCGACATGGTAGTTGTGCCACTGGCGTGTGAGTATGTCGGGTACGTCAAGCTACCGCCGCAGTCGCCGTTTTTGGAAGCAGGGGCAGTAGTAGCTAGTAACGACACAGATTTGCCGACTTTTTTCACGCCGACCGGCGGTAACAGGCGCTGGATAACTTTAACCGAAGACAACAGAGAGCTTGGCACCTCTGAAGGAACCGCTTTCTCTGGCGACACACCGGTCGCGGAGCATGACGGCATGACGTCCTTGATGTTTGTCAAAGCCTGCTTTACGCTTGCCTGATCAATGCTCGCCTGAGTGGTTTTACCGGTATACACACCAAGATCGGTGCCCCCCCCTGAGCTGGAACTACTACCTCCACCATCACAGGCCGAAAGAAGCGCAGCTAGCGAACATAGTGAAGTCACCGTTGCAATATGTAAGATATTTCGATTCATACCTTCCTCCTTTTCTCTACGAGCGTGGAGTTGTGTTTCATGATTATTGACGTTGCATCATGTATTGTAAAATTATCCTAATAGTTATTATTTGTCAATAAGCATTTCATAATTATTTTATCTTTATTTTTTAACTGCTGCTCAATCTGCCGGTACGCAAATGCAAACCTATTGGCCAGGGTTGCGGCCAACGCCTTAGCATCGGATCTGTCAGTGGTTTTAAGGCTTCTCTTATACTCTTAACAGCCGCCCCAAAGATGACGAATATTTGTAGGAATATGGAGCCTAAATTGATACCACTTGCCCCGTCGTAATAGCATAATGCTCCCCCCAGACTGTACCAAAATTCGTACCAGCCGAAAAAGGCGCATTTTAGACGCAAAAAAACCGGCTGATAAATCAGCCGGTTACGTTACAAATTGGTGCCGAAGGCGAGACTCGAACTCGCATGGGCTGTTGCCCGCCACCCCCTCAAGATGGTGTGTCTACCAATTCCACCACTTCGGCAATTGAGCATTTTTTTTACCACAGCTACCAATAACAATCAATCTATTTTTGTTGTGCTGGAGCAACTGGGGCAGTCGCGGGTTTGTCGCCTTGAACTGGTGCCGATGCGGGCGTTTGGCCTGACGGCGGCGGCGCAGGAGAAGCCTGTACTGGAGCAGCCTTACCTTTGCCTGACATAATCGAAGAGGATGAAGGCAGACCAGAGACGTACGCCAAAGTCAACGATGTCAGCATAAAAATAATTGCAGCACCAGTTGTCATTTTGCTTAGAAAGGAAGTCCCGCCGCCGGCACCAAAAACCGATTGGCTGCCGCTGCTGCCGAATGATGCTCCCATCTCAGCGCCTTTTCCAGACTGAAGAAGTACAACACCAATCAGAAACAAACTGACACTTAGATGTAAAATGGTGAGAACCGTTGTCATGCCGTAACCCCTACTTAATAATTTAAAGAAAGATGATTATCACAGATAGTAGTCGACTGTAAAGTCATAATTGGCATATCAAGTTATATTGCATTTTGAAAGGCCTGCTTAGTCGAGGTAATTAACAATTGACGCGAAAGATTCTGCTTTGAGGCTCGCTCCACCGACAAGCGCACCATCAACATCTGGCTGGGTCATCAAACCTTTTACGTTGTCCGGCTTAACACTGCCGCCGTACAAAATCCGGACAGCGTCAGACGCAGACTGACTGAAAATACGGGAAACCAATCCACGAATAAAAGAATGTATTTCCTGAGCTTGGTCATCAGTGGCAGTTTTTCCAGTTCCTATAGCCCAGACCGGTTCGTACGCAATAATTAATTTAGCAACTACTTCGGCTGGAATTCCTGCCAAGCCCTTTTGAAACTGTGATTCAATGATTGAAAAGGCCATACCGGATTCGCGTTCTTCAAGAGTTTCACCCACGCATACAATAGGAGTCAAACCCGCCGATATTGCTGCCTTAACCTTTTTACTAACAGTCTCGTCGGTCTCGCCAAAATGCTGGCGACGTTCAGAATGCCCAATTATAACGTGACTGCAACCAACATCTTTTAATAATTTGGGAGCCACCTCACCAGTATATGCTCCTTCCTCTTCCCAAAAACAGTTCTGGGCAGCGAGACTTATATTCGAGCCACTTAACGCATCTGAAACGCGACTTAACGATGTAAACACCGGTGCAACTACTATTTCTATATTTGGGGTTTCTGCCACAAGAGGTTTAAGTTCGTCAACCAATGCTATCGATTCCCCAATTGACTTAAATAACTTCCAGTTACCGGCAATGACAGGTATGCGCATAATGGACTTTCTCCTATTTTTTTACCTTAATTTCAAGTGCCTTCACGCCAGGCAAAGTTTTACCTTCAAGCAACTCCAGAAATGCTCCTCCTCCGGTCGAGATGTAACTAACCCTATTTTCGACACCCGCCTTACGGACTGCCGAATCAGTATCGCCACCGCCGATGATAGTTGTAGCAAAACAATTTGCGACTGCTTCAGCAACAGCATAGGTACCCCTGGAAAAAGCATCCATTTCGAAAACTCCCATTGGACCATTCCAGATTACGGTTTTGGCATCCCTCAAAGTTTCTGTAAACAGTGTAGTTGATGCCGGCCCAATATCCAGCGCCATCCATCCTTCCGGGATTTCCTGAGCAGTAGTAATAAAATTGGTTGCGTTTGGCTCAAATGCATTGGCCACTACACAATCCACCGGCAGATAGAACATCACCCCTTTTTTACTGGCTTTATCCATAATCTTACGGGCCGTGGGAATCAGTTCGTCCTCCACCAGCGACTTACCGACAGAATAGCCCATAGCCTTTAGAAATGTAAAAGCCATGCCGCCCCCAATTACAACCTTGTCGACCTTGTTTAGCAGTGTCTCCAAAACTTCAAGTTTACCTGATACTTTGGCACCACCCAAAATTGCGACAAGTGGACGAACCGGATTCTGCATGGCTTTATCGAAAAATGTCATTTCATTTTTCATGAGAAAGCCAGCTGCGATAACCGGGATACATTTAGTAATAGCTTCCACCGAAGCGTGTGCACGGTGTGATACGGCAAAGGCGTCATTAACGTATATTTCGCATCCATTGGACAGTTTCACAGCAAAGTCGGTATCATTCTTCTCTTCTCCTGGATAAAAACGGACGTTTTCCAGCATTACCGCATCACCTGGTTTAATTGCATCAATCAACGCATCAACTTCAGGACCAAAACAATCAGGAGCTTGTTTAATTTTTTTGCCAAGCAATTCAGAAAGACGCTTGGTAGCAGGTGCCATCGTATACTTGGACTTTTTTTCACCCTTTGGTCGCCCTAAATGCGAAGCAAGAACGACTCGTGCCCCCTGTTCCAGAGCGTATTTAATGGTTGGAACAGCACCAGCAATACGAGTATCCTCAGTGATGTTACCCATATCATCCTGCGGAACATTAAAATCAACCCGGATAAAAACCTTTTTACCATTAAGATCCTTTATTTCGTCAATGTAGCGGATCGCCATATTTCATCTCCTTTAGCTGGTAGTCTGCATTTTGATAAAAAAAGAGGGGGAAAAGCCCCCCCTTGATTTGCTGAGCAAAGGCCTGGCTCACTTTTTAGAGTCTATCAGGCGGAACAGGTCGACGACCCGATTGGAAAACCCACATTCATTATCGTACCAAGACAATACTTTTACCATATTATCTCCGATTACCTTTGTGCAGGATGCATCTACAATCGAAGAAAGTTGATTACCGTTGAAATCGATAGAAACAAGTGGAGCCTCTTCATACCCCAATATCCCCTTCAGCGAACCTCTGGAAGCTTTCTTAAGCACAGCATTAACCATTTCAACACTTGTTTTTTTATTGAGGGTAACAACCAAGTCAACAACGGAAACATTCGGTGTGGGAACCCGGATGGCCATTCCATCCAATTTGCCTTTTAATTCCGGAAGAACCAGAGCTACTGCTTTTGCAGCACCGGTTGTAGTTGGTATCATAGACATGGCGGCAGCCCTGGCGCGACGAAGATCTTTGTGAGGCAAATCAAGGATGTTTTGATCGTTAGTATATGAGTGAACCGTTGTAACCAACCCTCTCTCGATGCCAAAGGCCTCATGTAATACCTTTGCAACCGGAGCCAGGCAATTTGTAGTACATGAAGCATTTGATATTATATTATGATTTAGAGGATCGTAAAGATGTTCATTAACACCCATTACGATAGTAATGTCTTCATTTGTTGCCGGTGCGGATATAACAACTTTTTTTGCCCCAGCCTGTATGTGGAGTCCGGCTTTTTCTTTGGATGTAAAAATGCCCGTGGATTCCAGAACTACATCAATTTCATCGGACTTCCAAGGTAGTTCAGCCGGGCTTTTAATTGCGTATATTTTTATTGGCTTACCATTAATGATAAGTTGATTATCCTTTGCTTCAACTTTGCCGGGAAAAGTTCCGTGTACAGAATCATACTTGAACAGGTGCGCCAAAGTTGCTGCATCAGTAAGATCATTTATTGCAATAAATTCAATATTTTTATCTTTACTTGCGGCCCTCAAGACCATCCTACCAATCCTGCCGAAACCATTGATAGCAACTCGTAATGCCATATGCTGCCTCCTTGTTTAAAATAGTCTTACGTAAATATTACTTAGAATATGACCCACACATCGAATCTGGATAATAGAACATATAAATAAATCGTCAACAATATTTTAGTCATATTATCAGTAAAATAAGCTACAATATTTTTAATACAACTTTTTAAAAATATGGTATAATTCCAAACTTTGCAGTAAATCCTTTTATAAAATCAAGACTCTATGAAACAATCACTGGAAAAGCGTATCACTGTTTTCGCATTAGTTATCCTTGCAATGACTATCATTGCGAGCACCACTATGGAAATTGTGGTTGTTCGCAAAGACTACACAAAAGAGATTCAGTTGCGTTCCGAAACCATAGGATCTTCATTAAAAGCGTCCATTGAAAAAATATTGGCGCTTGGAATTTCAATAGCAGATATCAATGGTATTACTGAAAAATGTCAAGAGAGTATACAGTCTGACCCAGACATGTCTTACTGCATAATAACTGACACCAAAGGTAATATACTGTTTTCATACAACAAACCATCGTTCTCTCCAGCTCTCACATCAGACCAGTTCAGAATCCAATACAATAATATCAACAAAGAGATATCCACAAAAGTATCGTCCAGAATCGGCGAGTACTTTGACACACTAACACCAGTAAAATCATTTGATTCTTCTGATGCAGCTCACATTCATATCGGATTTCATCAGAGCACTGTTGACAGCAAGATACAAGCTATAATCGTACGTTCAGTTATAGTTTTACTGTTCTTTTTTTGCATATCCTTTGCGACGGTGGTGTTTTATGTGAAAAAAAGTATAGTTTCACCCATATCTATTCTTCTTAATTGTGTAAATAAAATTTCACGAGGTGATTATACAACAAATATTCAACCCCTGCCGATTTTTGAGTTTGATGAACTTGCTGACAACATAAACAGAATGTCAAAGGCCTTGGAATCTAGAGACAAAGAACTCAGAAAAAATTATGAGGAACTGACCAGTGCACATTCTCATTTAAACACTTCATTTTTGCAGTTAGAAGCTCTTAGCCTTGAACTTGAAAAATCAGAGCATCTCTTTAGAAAAATTCTGGAAGATTCAGCTGATGCAATTTTAATACTTGATAAATCAGAACATATAATGATTGCAAACAAGAGATGTACTGAACTGTTTAAAATTCCGGATGAAGAGATCATAGGGCAGCACATTTCCAGCCTGATGCTGACAATTCGAGTTGAGAATATTTCTCACCTGCTTAAATCTATCAATACCGCTTTTCTAAATGAAACATTCAGTGAAGAAATGGTCTTCAATATCGGGCAGCAGCAGCGTATTGGAAAACTTGATGTCAGCAATATTATTCAGGGTGAAAATAATTTATTACAACTGGTTATTCGAGATGTAACACGCGAACGAGAGATTGTGTCAAATTTAGAACAAAGTGCAGCAGGATTGACCCGACTGAATAAAATGAAAGATTCTTTTCTAGGACTTGCATCACATGAGCTAAAAACACCCTTAACTATTATCCTGGGATTCTCTGAGTTACTGCAGAATGACATGAAAAGTGAAATTTCAGATGCTGCATCTGAAATGATAACTAACATATCAAATGCGGCCGTCAGACTCGACGTAATAGTCAAGGACATGATTGATGTATCTCTATTTGATCAGGATCAGATTACTCTCAAACTTGTGAAATTGGACTTTAATCAATTGATTGAGTCTACCGTTCAACAACTAAGAGTGTTTTTTATGACTAGAAAACAGGATGTTATAACTAACTTAGATCCAACGTTGCCAATGTATTATGGTGATAGGTTGCGCTTAATACAAATGTTAACCAATGTAATAGGCAATTCAATCAAATTCACGCCAGACGGCGGTAAAGTCATAATATCAACAAGACTCAGGAGAATTTTAAAACCAAACCTGGTTAATCAAATACATCAGAATGCCATCGAGATCGCAATTTCTGATACCGGAATTGGTATTAGTCCCGATGACCAGGTAAAGGTATTCGATAAGTTTTTTGAAGCCGGAAATATTGAAGAACACAGCACTGGAAAGGTATCATTCAAATCAGGCGGTGCCGGCCTAGGGCTCTCAATTGCAAAAGGAATCGCAGAGGTTCATGGCGGTGAGATTTGGGTTGAATCCTCTGGGCATGATCTTATAAATTTCCCAGGTTCTACTTTTTTTATTATTCTGCCAATTGATACAGATCCGAACAACGGTGGATAACAAAATAAATTGCCTGTATTTCATCTGAAGTGATTATATTTATAAAAGGCGAATTTTAATGGCAAAAAAAATACAAATCCAGCAACTGAGATCGTCAAGCAGAAGAATATTAAAGCCATATCTGACAAGAAAGCACTAAAACCATTTATAAACGAATCTGATAAAAAAGGAGATGAACTTCTTGTAGATAATTTAGTTGCGATGTCTCAAGTCATAATCTCTATTACAGAAACGCTAGAAATGCTCGTTCATAAAATAGAAAGCATGGCATACCATATAATTGCTTCTGAGGAGGTACTGGCTGAAGTAGTGGCGGATAACGGTTTGAACCTTGGCAACGTTAATGAGCGTATCAGAGCAAAGTTTGCCGCAGAAACAGACAGTGGCAGCTGTGCAAATAAGGCAATTGATGTAGCAGCGACAATTGCTTCACCTTTGCCAAGACAACAACAAATAAAAGAGACGTTGACAACACCGTTCTAATTTAGTGGGTTTTTATGGTTTTAAAATTTAGGCAAATGCAACTTAATAGCGTCTTCTGCATATCAAGGTTTAGAGGTCAATAAAAAATGGTCTATTTTTCAAATGGTATGAAAGCAAAAGCTATAATTTTTGATTTTGACGGGGTAATCGTCGACACTGAACCGCTACATTACAAATCTTTCCAGCGGGTGCTCACGCCGCTTGGTTTCGATTTCACTTGGAAAGAATATGTTGATAAATATATCGGTTTTGATGATAGAGATGCTTTCAGAGAGGCCTTTGCAAATAAAAAAGAAACACTTGAGCCCGAGGGATTGAAGTCACTCATTACACAGAAAGCATCCGCATTCCAGGACATCATTAAGGATGGTGTTTCGGCATACCCAGGTGCAGTGGAAATTATTCGTAAGTTTAAAAGTTCAAACACCCCTCTTGCAATATGTAGCGGTGCTCTAAGATTGGACATAGATCCGATCCTCTCAATGCTTGGCATCTCTGACTGCTTTAACACAATAGTAACTGCAGACGATGTTTCAAACAGCAAACCGAGTTCCGAATGCTACGAGTTGGCATTTGAGAGGCTAAATGCAATATATGATAAGTCCCTTACCAAACAAACAACCTTTGCGATTGAAGATACGCCATCTGGCATTATATCAGCCAGTAATGCACATTTAAATGTTTTTGCTATAACTAACAGCTATGCAGCAGATATGCTCAGTGACGCAACATTCATCACGGATTCACTTGAACAATTACTTGACTTTAGAATCGAATAGTTTCGTTAAATAGAATCACTTACAACGCTGGACCCGATATCTCTATACAGCGGGCCCAGCGTTGTAAGTGGTATTTTAATTTATAACGCAATCAGCCCCATCACATTGAAGTGATGAGGCTGATTTGTTTTATTCCCGGCGGCGACCTACTTTCCCACACAGCTACCCGTGCAGTATCATCGGCCCAGAGGGGCTTAACTTCCGTGTTCGGGATGGGAACGGGTGTGACCCCCTCGGCATAGCCACCGAGAAACTCTT
>JBBQCH010000126.1:0-9861 GCA_038318485.1 Geobacterales bacterium | reverse complement strand
ACTCCCAACCACCATGTCCCTTCTGTGTGCGCGCAGCTACAAAGAGGGCGGCCGCAGCAATCATCAGTCCGGTAGCTATTCTCTTGTTTCTTATAAGCAACGCTTTTCTGTCGTCCACTGATTCTCTCCGGTTTCATGCTTTGTTGAGCTCTGCCAAAAATAAAAACCGCTTCACGGGCTGAAGCGGCTTACTTTACGTACTCTGTTATCTCATGTGAACAGTAGTCTTGTCAACGCCAAGCGAATGCTGGCAATTGATCTTCCCAAAATAGAGTTAAGGGGCGTTTGGCAATATATATTGAAATTTCAACCTGCGCTTTTTATTCAGTTCACAACAGTCGTTGATAGAGTTTATTTTGGAATTATATCTCCATAATAATATTTAGTGGTTGACTTATTCTCTTTTAAGGTCCTTAGTGGAGAAGTCTGATTTATTCAGACAAATCAAAGAGCAAGATCAGGAGAAAGTACAAATGGTAAACGGAACAGTTAAATGGTTTAATGACAGCAAGGGTTTTGGTTTTCTTGAGCAGGAAAATGGCGAAGATGTATTTTGTCACTTTTCAGCTATCGCTGGCGACGGATTCAAATCGCTTGCAGAAGGCGATAGTGTAACGTTTGAAGTAACCAAGGGTCCGAAAGGGCTTCAGGCCGCAAACGTAATGAGAGCCTAAGTAAAAACTCATACTAACATCAATGCCCCGGGAAACCCGGGGCATTTTTTTAGGGAAATACCTCAAAGTAAAACACTTTTGTACAGTTCGTAGATTCCAGGAGCAATTAATAGAAAAGGCGCCACAATCATCGCCCTAGTCGTTACTTCAAATCATCATTAATCCTCTCCATCGATTCAATCAAGCCGACATATCACTCCCAGATGCTTAAGCATTGCCTATTAAATTCAACCCGGAGAATTCTAATCAAGGTTCAGGATCGAATCAAGATTATGCACACCGTCCAACAACCAACGGGCAGCACTGAAATCGCCGCCCCTGTTCATGTTGCCTGGGATCGCCACGACGGCAAGCCCTGCGCGTGCAGCAGAGACAACTCCCCGTTCTGAATCCTCTATAGCAAGGCAGCGGCCGGGATGGAGTCCTGCACGGGCGCAGGCGGTCCGGTATGGTTCCGGATCGGGCTTTGATGCGACGTAGTCCTCGCGGGTTAGGATAAAATAAAAATATCCTAACAGTCCGCTATTGCGGTGCATCTGCATGAAATTATCTTTTCTGCAGCTGGTGACTATCGCCATGGGTATCCGACCGTGCAGCTACAGCAGGGTATCAGGAACGCCAGGTATCACCTGCGATTCCGTTCCCAAAAGTTCAAAATAGATCTCATCGCGAAAACGGCGCAGTTCCTCGGCGGCGCTGGCACTCTGCCCCGCCCCTGCGGCAAGATTCAAGACGCTCTCCCCTTTGCGCAGAGATATACCGCAAAAGGCTGCAAGTGAGAGTTTCACCCCTACGCGGGCTAGTGCCTCAGCATTGGCCCGAAAATAAAGGTGCTCGGTCTCCATCAACACCCCGTCATTGTCCCAAAAAATTGCATCAAACATGATCAAAAATTCCTTTGTATACTCCCGTAATGACTTTGAATTCATTATGGGTCCAGGGGATCTGAACAAAAATAGGTCCCTTTTGAGTAAGTACTTTATTTCATCACCTAAATCGCAGTCATTATTTTCAACAATCAAGCATAGTATATTTGCCTGAATACACAAATGTCAAACATGACAGCAGTTTTTTCAAGCCAGTCAACTCTGCATTCGCGGAGCGAGGTGAGGCGCCTACTTCCAGCCGTTGCCGGTTATTTATCATACCACCCCCATGGGTTTTTCCTTCGTACCCAGACCGGGATGATCAAGAGCGCCACTACAATCAGCAAACCCAGGGAAATCCGCAACATGAGGCTGCCGGAGAAAATACTCAGCCCATAATAATTTAGGATTACAGTGCCCGGAGTCATACCGATCAGTGTGCTCAGGGCAAAGGCCCGCAGGGATATGCCGGTCAGGCCCGCCCCGTAACTGACAAGGGCAAAGGAGAAGATCGGTTCGAGACGCGCTAACAGCACGATGTAGGCAAGGTGACGATGGGCAATCCGTTCGCCGAAAAAGATGTCCCGGTGCAGAAATCGGACGATAGCCTCCCGGCCTAATTGGCGGGCGAGAAGGAAACAGACGATTGCACCGGCTTCTGAACCGAGCAGCGAGTATACCGTCCCCCAGTATGGACCGAATAGAACACCACCGACGACGTCGAGGGGAGCGTTGGGAACCACGGTCAGCACGATGGCTATGATCCGCAGCACGATAAATATCACCGGAGCCAGGATGCCGGCCTCTTCAAGAAAAGACTCGATCCAGGCCGGGTCGAACAACTCCCTCGGTGCCTCGTGCCAGATTGTGATGCCGAGCACCAGCAGGAGAAGCAGCAGAAATACCGCCTTGCAAGCATAAACCATGGAATGGGAGTTTGGCGAATTCATTATTTACCTGCCGGCAGGGATAATCCTGCCCGATGAAAATTATGCCGGCACCGTGTCGACCATACCTATATAATGCCACATATTTTCGGTAGTGCCGAATTTACCCGGCCGAAAAGCAAATGTGTCCGCTTGACCCTCTTTTGCATTAAGAATTTGTTCCGAAATTCCAGCCCTGGTGCTCTGGTGTTTAAGAGGTATACTTTTAATGACCGGCAGGAGCAAACCATTGCAGCCGGACAAACTGAATGCGAGGAGAAAACCATGAATGAAGTGCCAGTAGTGGAGGTCTTTTTCGATTATATCTGACCATGGTGTTACCTCGGTACCGTGCGTACCGATCGCTTGCAGCAGGAATATGGGATCAAATTGCGCTGGAGCGCCTTCCCGCTGCACCCGGAAACACCGACGGAGGGAATGGAGCTTTCCGAACTCTTTGCCGGGCGGGAAGCGATGATCCGTGACATGCAGGCAAAGTTGCTTCATGCAGCTGCAAAAGAAGGGTTGCCGCTGATTGAACGGACCCGCACCTACAACAGCAGGCTCGCCCAGGAACTGGGAAAATGGGCAGAGTCGAAAAGCCAAGGAGACCGGTTTCGCCACGCCGTCTACCAGGCCTGTTTCGTCGAGGGAAGCAACATCGCCATGGTTGAGGAACTATTGCGGATTGCAGCAGCAGTAGATCTGCCAACAGATGAAGCACGGGCGGTTCTCACGGAACGGAGCTTTGCCCCGGCGGTGGATATCGACTGGCAAAGGGCCGCAGAGTTGCGGATAACCGCTGTACCGACCCACCTCTGCGGTGGTAAAAGATTGGCCGGGTTTGCATCCTATGATGATTTCGTACTTCTGATCGGGGAGAGCCCGTAAACTCTATTGGGGAGCTGCCTTGAGGACAGCATTACAAAAGGGTCAGCCGAGTTGTTTCCAAAGTTAACTGGCCCTTTCCCTTTCACACTTCATCATGTGATTTTGGAAACCTGGCCGTCTTATTAAACCCTATACCCCAGGTCAGCGGAAATGGCTGTCGCGCAGTTCAGAATCTTCGCTACCACCTCCTTTACTCTGGCATCGCTTTTGGAAGACATCGGAAACGCTGCCCCCACGGCAGCAACCACTTCCCTGCCGGAATTCCGGACCGGGGCGCCTACCCCCCAGACTCCTTCGATCGCTTCGCCAAACTCGACCACGTACCCCTGACTCCTGATTTCCTGCAGCCGGTCCAGATAATTTTTTGTTGTTGTAATACTGTTATCCGTAAAGGCTTTAAGGCGCGCACTGCCAAGAAGCCTTTGCACCTCCCCCTCTTCCAAATATGCCATCAGTGTCATTCCAAGCATGCCGAAATTAGGGGGATCGCGTCTGAGACCTATGTCGGCGGCTAGCCGAACCGGGCCGTCACACTCAACCTTATCGAGGTAAACCAGCATATCGTCCATGATAGTACCCACCAGCACAGTGGTTTGCAGTTCGTCCCTAAGGCTGGCCAGATGCGGCTTTGCGATACCCTTAAGACTAACCGAACCGAGCGCGGCTGCTCCCAGTGACAAAAATACCGAGCCCAGACGGTAGCGACCTTCAACCGGGTCCAGTACGACGTATTTGCATTGTTGCAGCGTTGCAAG
Organism: Geobacterales bacterium; assembly: GCA_038318485.1. GTDB lineage: Bacteria > Desulfobacterota > Desulfuromonadia > Geobacterales > Pseudopelobacteraceae > JACRCG01. The sequence goes on along the minus strand of JBBQCH010000126.1, from coordinate 5,749 downwards.
AATTCTGAAGGTAGTTGGTTTTGAAAGCCCGGTTTCTCTGGTTATCTCATCCAGTGAGAACTTGTTCTTGCCGTGCGAAAAGACATTTAAAACATCGATTGCCCTAGCAATGGCACGAATGGAGTATTTGTTGGCATCTTCTTCTGTTTGTGGAGTTGCTCGTCTCGTAATCATCTTTTGCCTCGGTTCATATTGTTAACACTATCTCCGTCAACTTGCTTTTAAGTCATGATACCAAACAAGCGTGAAACAAGTCGGGAGCATAAGCCGCTCTTGGGAAAAGGTCAATAGCTGGCGGTCAGTCAATCGGGTCAGGCAGGCTTTTGGGAAGGCCGGTTCACCATAATCATTCCGGCACAGACTAGAACGAGCGAAAGGAGCAAGGAGGGACGCAATGCTTCACCCGGCAGCAGCAGCCAGCTTAGGAAGACGCCGAAAAGTGGTGTAAAAAAGGTGAAAGCTGCCAGGATGCTTACTTTGTAACGGTGAATCAGCTCAAACCATGCAACATAGCTTAAAAAGGCGATGATTACACACTGATAGGTAAAGGACCACAGCACCGGCGCCGAGAGCGAAGAGACACTGGGCATTTTTTCAGTCAGGAGGCTGATGATGATCAACAGCGGAACGGAAAAGACCAGTTGGTAGAGCAACACCTGAAGCGGCGTGGAAGAAGACGTGAGGTAGCGTTTTATGTACAGGGTCGTTAGCGCCCAACCGGCAGCCCCCAGGAGAATCAGAAGATCGCCGGTAAGGGTTTCAAGGCCGGCCGCTCCCCAATCCTTTAGAAAAAGAACCACTATTCCGCAAAAAGCCAGTAGTAGTCCTGTCACTTTGTTAATATGCAGTCTATCTCCGGTCAGAATCAGGTGTGCACCGATGGCAACAATGAATGGGTGGGTATAAAGCAGGATCGAAGTTCTGGTTGCAAGGGTAAATTTCATTCCCAGGTAGATGCAGGCGAATTCTGAGCCAAACAGAATCCCTACGACAAGACCGTGCAAGGCGGCTTTTTTGCTGGTAAAAAGCGGCATCCCTCTCACAACCATCAGTATCGCCACCAGGCACCCAGCAATCAGTGAGCGCAGCCCAGCCGCAAAAAGTGGCGGAATCTCACGGATGCTGACCTTGATAGCAACCATGTTGCCTCCCCATAGTACGCAGAGCAAGACCATCAGGAGTACGGCCTTCACCGGCAGGCGGTTATTATTGTTCACGGTCAGGAACTCCCGTCATCTGCAATTCCGGCAATGAATCGTTTCATCTCCTGCAATACCGCTGCCCTGGCCTGGTGATGGGGGCTGTGGCCGCATCCGGGAATCAGCAGGTTTTCCACCCGACCGGACACCCTGTTGCGGATGGACGTTACCTGAGCAATGGTACCGTATTCATCATCTTCTCCCTGGATAATCAGCACCGGGCAACAAATAGCAGGAAGACCGGCTTCAATGTTCCAATCACTGAATTCAGGTGAAAGCCAATCATCTAACCAGCGGAAAAACATGTCATCGGTCTTGTCGCCATGATAGCGAAGCAGTTTTTTCCTCAATCCGCGATCATTGTAGGCCACGACGGCAGCACGGATTCCGCGCAAGGTAAGATCTTCGGTAAAAACATGGGTCGCCTCCACAATGACACCCACAGCCCGGTCCGGAAAATGTGATGCGAAAAGGAGAGCTACCGTTCCACCGTCGCTGTGACCTATCAAAATTGGTGATTTAACGTCGTAACTGTCAAGCACCCCAACCAGAGAGCTGATATCCTCTCTCTGAAGATAACTGCCATCACGCGCCCTATGAAGCGGGTCCGAGCCGCCGAAACCGTAACGATCAAAAATCAGGGCCGCCAGGCCGGTTTCAGAAACCAATGCCTGAGGAAAATCACGCCATTGTTCGATGCTTCCCAACCCTTCATGCAGAAAAACCATGGTAGGATCAGCTTCCGAATATCCTGTCAACGGCTTTAAAAGCTTGGCCCGGACAGAATGTCCCTCGAACGTGACTTCTGAAAAACTTTTTTCTAACATAATCCGGACTCCCATGGCAGAATCGGGTGCAAAATAATTCAGAAATCTATCCATTAAAACATCATTTACCTCAACTAAACCGTCATTCCCGCTTCAGCAGGCTGCAAAAATCCTCTTCCGTATCAACATCCATGTGGATGGCCGGGTCGTCAACTGTAACTTCGAGGATGCGATCGGCATATTTTTCAAACAAAGCTCTGGCGCCACAATCACCATTGATGCCCTTGATTCCGGTAAAGGTTTCCCGGCTGAAAAGCGCCGGGTTTCCGCGTCTGTGTTCAAAGAGTGGCAGTACTATTGGGCTGGAGGTGGAAAGCTGGTAAGCAGTGAGGATACTGTTGATGGTCTCCGGTGTAATCAGCGGCTGGTCTCCCAACAGAAAAAGGACCGCATCGACCTCATCTGTGACAGCATGCAAACCGGCCTTGAGAGAGGTACTCTGACCGCTGCCGTAATCGGGATTTATAACTACACCTACGTCCCTCCCCTTCAGCAATGGTTCCAGTATGTCGGCTTGATGACCAAGCACCACGATGACCCGCTGCAGACAGGAAACCAGTGCGTTCTCAACCACGCATTCAAGAATCGTCTGACCCCGGAATGGGAGCAGCTGTTTGGTCCGCCCCATACGACGTCCCTCGCCGGCCGCCAGAACAATACCGGTCACACTCGGCAGGCGGCTCACATTGTCACCATCAGCGGATACACAGCGTGAACACAGACACCATCCAGAGCTTGGCCGACAATCAGGGCTTCGGCTACAGCCGGAGAAATTAGCCGGAGCTGTTCGGCAACCCGCGCAGCGTAATCAAGCCGCTCAGGCGAATCGGCCTTGTTGAGAAAAATGAAGCGTCGCGCCTGGGATGGCGCAGCTTTGAAGGAACCGCAGGGATGGGCAATTAGACGGGCCAGAGCAATTTGGGTAATAACTTCTCCCTCAGCAAGCCCCATCAAAGGACCGGCCAGTGCAGAGCGGAAAACCATTTTTTCAGACAGCTGCTCACCGAGAGCGTCCAGGCCAGCCACAGCCACCAGCACGCTGGTATTGGCAGGAATGACCGGCTCATGTTCGGCAGGAGCCTTGAGAGACCGCCGGGCCGCACCGTCCGCCTCAACCAGAATCCAGTCAAACAACCTCGACTCTTGAAAGATGCTGATCGCCTCCGGAGCAAAGCCCAGCAGCTTGCCGTTTTCCAGTTTGTGTGCGGCAGCTGTAATGTGAGTGTTGGCATGTTGACAGGAGGATACCTGCCGAAGGAAGGCATGAGGGTCGCTGGAAACTATGACAGTGCGTGACTGTTCCGGAGTCGGAACAAAGATTTTGGTGGTGGTAGTGGTCAGCACTTTTTTCCCGGAGTGAGCCAACTGGCGGGCCAGGTGAAACATCAGGCTAGTCTTTCCGCCCCCGCCAACCAGGCTCGCCACCCCGCGGGGAGCTTTACAGACGATTGATTCGATTGAGAGCATGGACCGCACCGCAATTTCACCGGTTATAGACAGACAGGATCGCCGTCAGCACTGCACCGCCCAGCGCCCGGGCCTTCTCCGAAACAGTTTCGCAGTACCCCGCTTCGCCGCGCGGATCCACATCACCGATCTTCAGACCTTTCCTGACAGCGGAACCGGGCTTGATCAGGCCACGCAGGATGCCGTCGATCTGGGAAACCACATCAAAACCTTCGACCCGACCGATGACTTCTCCCTTACGGACAAGGTCTCCAATCTGCTTTTCAGTATTGAATAAACCAGCGGCAGGAGCCCGCAGAACCCGTTCACTGGTATAGCCGCCGATGTCGCCCGGAATACTGGTGTTGGCCTCGGCAGATCCAGCGATGATCAGGCGACCGAGGTTGTGACCCCGATTTGTTTCGATCACCACATGACAATCCAGCCCTGCAGTGAAGCCAGGTCCGAGGGTTATTACCAGTGGGGCGTCGGAAATCGAGGTACCCAGGTTACGCTTGGCTACGGTGGCATCCAGGAAAATGTCCGGCTTGATCCGTGGAAGGCTTTCCCCTTTGTGATCAACCAATACCGCAATCCGTCCCGACGCCCAAACCCCCGGAAGTTCATCCTCACGGCTTATTCTGACCGCCTCAAGCCCCTCGACACTCATGCTTCCCTGGTGTACCGCTTCGCAGAAGGAAACCAACCGGCGCACCGCCAGGGGAGCTTCGGTCTCGAGCAACAGAATGCGGCAAAAATTAGCCTGGTAAAGCCTGCAGGCGATACCGGAGGCCATCTCTCCCGCTCCCCGGATCAGGATGATGCGATCCCTCAGTTCTTTATCTGGAAGATTATTCGCGACCATAATAGGTTGCCAGCAGCTGGCTGGCGATACTGATGGCGATCTCCTGCGGTGAATTACCGCCGTTATTATGGCCAACCGGGCAGCGAACCAGGGCAAGGTCCAAACCCTTCCCTTCCAGATTTTTCTGGACGCCAGCCCATTTGGATTTACTGCCGATCATGCCGACAAATCGTGCCGGATGAGGCAGTACCTCCTCCAGAACCTGCTGATCAACCGAACCGTTAAATGTAAGGATGGTTACGAAGGTCCGCTTGTCGCACCAATTTGCCTTCTGAATGAAGTCGGTCCAGCGGCACTGGTGACGGATCACACTCGGAGGGATGGCAGAGGAGTTTATCCACTCATCTCGCTCGTCGACCAGATGGATGCGGAAGGGGGTTCCTTCCAGGACCCGGCACAGTGATTGCCCTATATGACCGGCTCCGAACAGGTAAAGACAGGGATTGTTGTTGATAACTTCCATGTAAAGCTCCATGGTACCACCGCAGGCGGGAAACTCCCCTCGAGGTTGCAACGGTATTGTTGAAGTAGATCCCTGCAGACTGTCAAAACATTTGCGGGCATCCTCAAGGGCGTAAAATTCAGGGACTCCTCCGCCGACGGTTCCGAAAAAAGTCCCGTCGGGCAGAACGATCATCTTGGCACCGTGCTTACGCGGAGTCGAGCCTGAACTCTTGATGACCGTCACCAGAACAGCCAGTTGATCCTGGCGCCGCAACTCGTCAAGTTTCCCAATCCAATCCCACATAATTTTTGGACTCCTTGCATTTCTGAAAAAGCCCCGCCCCCTATCAGGGTACGGGGCTATAAACTACACAGATTTTTCTGCTGCTTCCCGTTCGCGCTTCTCTTTGAGGGCACGCCAGACCTTCTCATAGGTGAGAGGCAGGCTGTTCACCCGCACGCCCATGGCGTCGAAAATCGCATTGGAAAACATTCCCAAGGTCGGATTGGTTGCCCCTTCTCCGACCTCTTTGGCTCCCCAGGGACCGGAGGGTTCATAGCTGTCAAGCACTTCCGATTCAATGGGTGGCATATCCATTGCGGTCAGCATCTTGTAGTTTGCCAGTTCCGGGTTTAGAATTCTACCCTTATCGTCGAATTGAACTTCTTCCCAGACAGACTCACCCATGCCCATGAAGAGCGCGCCATGCACCTGGCCATGCAACAGGCGCGGATTGATCACCTTGCCGCAGTCATGCACGTCCCAGATACCAAGCACCTTGATCTCGCCGGTTTCCTCGTCGATCTGCACCTCGCCCACCTGGGCGCCAAAGCTGTAGGCCGGCGACGTTCCGACCGGCGCGCCTTTAAAAGTGCCTCCCAGTCTGGGTGTGTGGTAGACACCCTTGCCGAGCAGAGGCCCCTTGAGGACGAAGAACTTGCGCGCCACCTCCTCAAAGGTGAGTGAT
>JBBQCH010000125.1:0-9901 GCA_038318485.1 Geobacterales bacterium | reverse complement strand
GAAATTTCCAAATCCGCACGATGTGAAAACAATTCCAGGGACCGAAGGCTGGGAAAGGATGTATCCCTATCAGTACCAGTTCGTCACCGACGACCCGGAGCGTAAAGAGTATGAGGAACAGTCGTTCTGGTTCTACGATGGCCTTCATTATCCGGAACCGATCTACCCCTTCGACACAATCTGGGATGAAGCCTGGTACCTGGCCCTCTCCCAGTACAACAACCGCATCTTCCAGGTGCCGCCGGTGCGCGGCGTGGATCATCGCATCATCAACGGCTATGTCTACATCTCGCCGGTACCGGTCAAGGATCCCGAGGAAATCGGCAGCCGAGTTCCTAACTTCATGGAACGCGCCGGATATTACTATAAAAACTGGGACGAACTGGAAGCCAAGTGGAAAATCAAGATGGAGGCCACCATCCAGGAAGTCGTGGACTTGCACATTCCGCGTCTTCCTGACCTGGAAGAACTCAGCGTAGTGACCGATGCCATAGGCGAATCCAAGGGTTATCAACTGATCAAGTCTTATGACGACCTGATCAACCTGGGCATCAAATGCTGGCAGTACCACTTCGAATTTCTCAATCTCGGTTATGCCGCCTATGTTTTCTTCCTCGATTTCGTCCAAAAACTGTTTCCCAGCATTCCCCAGCAGCGCGTCACCCAGATGATTGCCGGTATAGACGTGATCATATTTCGCGCCGACGATGAATTGAAAAAGCTGGCCAAGAAGGCTATCGAATTGGGACTGGACCAGACCATAGACTTTACCCGGGAATGGCCAGCTATTGAGACGTCACTGAAGGCTACCTCCAAAGGCCAGGAATGGCTGACTGCTCTGGAATTAGCCCGTTATCCCTGGTTCTACGTTTCCTCCGGGACCGGCTGGTCGCATCGAGATAAAAGCTGGAACGACGATCTTAATATTCCGATGTCCGGAATCGCCACTTACATCAGCAAAATTAACCAGGGCGTCAACATAGAACGTCCTCTTGAAAAGATTCGTGCCGAACGCGACCGCATAATCGAAGAATATCGCAGTCTGATCACGACGGATGAAGATCGCAAGACCTTTGACGACCTGCTCAATACCGCCAGAACCGTTTTTCCCTATGTGGAAAACCACCTGTTCTATGTTGAGCACTGGTTCCACTCCGTTTTCTGGAACAAGATCCGTGAAGTTGCAGCCATCATGAAGGAACACGGCCTGATCAACGAGATCGACGATATCTTTTTGCTACGCCGCGACGAGATCAAGCAGGGTCTCTGGGATGTGGTTACTGCATGGGCAACCGGCGTCAAACCACGCGGCACTAAGGTCTGGCCACCGGAGATCGAATGGCGCAAGGGGGTAATGGAGAAATTCCGTGCCTGGAGTGCTCCACCTGCCATTGGCACCGCACCGGAAGTAATTCAGGAACCATTCACTATAGTGCTATGGGGCGTGACCAACACTTCGCTGACCGATTGGGCGGAAATCCAGGACATCTCGGACCCTGACAGCATTACCGAATTGAAGGGTTTTGCGGGAAGTCCGGGTATCGTCGAAGGCAAGGCACGCCTTTGTCGCGGTCCGGAAGATATCCGCGACTTGCAGGAGGGCGAAATCCTGGTCGCTCCAACAACCTCGCCCTCCTGGGCTCCGGCCTTTGCCAAGATCAAGGCCTGCGTCACTGATGTCGGGGGTATCATGAGCCACGCGGCGATTGTCTGTCGCGAATACGGCATGCCGGCTGTAGTCGGCACCGGGCATGCAACCAAGATCATCAAGACCGGCATGATGCTCCGTGTCGATGGTTCGTCCGGCCATATAACCATTCAGCGGTAAGAACCGCAAACCAGAGGAGATGAAGACCGTGAACAGTACTATGGCAACGTTAGACACAATTTCCGGGTTCGACAAGAACGCGGCAGGTAGCCAGACCAGCGGAGTGCCAGTGGTTTGCTGGTTCGAGGATTGCCATAAGGATTCCGTTCCCCTGGTCGGAGGCAAGTGTTCCTCACTCGGGGAGTTGATCAACGCCGGAGTGCGCGTTCCCCCCGGATTTGCCCTGACTACTGAAGGGTATCGACGTTTCATGGCGGAATCAGGGTTGCAGCAAGAGATACAATTCTTACTGTCCGGGCTTGATGCGCAGGATATGGACGCGCTGGAAAAGGTCAGCGAGACCATCCGCACAGCAATAGAGAAACAGCCCTTCTCAACGGAAATGGAAGACCTGGTAGCAGAATTTTATCGCAAGCTCTCGGTTCGCTGCTGCCTGCCGGCGGTTCCGGTGGCCGTCCGCTCCAGCGCCACGGCCGAAGATCTGCCGGGGGCGAGCTTTGCCGGCCAACAGGACACCTATCTTTGGATCCGGGGAGTGGATGAGGTGCTGCACCACATGCGCCGCTGCATCTCCAGCCTCTACACGGGTCGGGCCATCTCCTACCGGGCCAACCAGGGCTACCACGACGATTTGATGGCGCTCAGCGTCGGCGTTCAGAAAATGGCCAACTCGTTTACGGCAGGGGTCATGTTCTCGATCCATCCGGCCAACGGTGACCGATCGGTAATCGTGATCGATTCGAACTACGGCTTTGGCGAATCGGTTGTATCAGGCGAGGTGACGCCCGACAACTTCATCGTGAACAAGGTGACGATGGATATCATCGAACGGACCATTTCGCAGAAGGAGCTCTACTACACGGTTGATCAGAAGACACAGAAAAGCATAGCCATAGAGGTACCTTTCGAACGACAGAAGGTGCAATCACTGCTGGATGATGAAATCACTGAACTGGCCTGGATGGCAAAACAGATCGAAAAACATTATGGGCGACCGATGGATATCGAGTGGGCGGTGGACAAGGATCTTCCCTTCGGAGGCAACATTTTCATCCTGCAGGCGAGACCAGAAACGGTCTGGAGCCAAAAGCAGAAACCTGTTGTCCCCAAAGCGTGCGTATCGGCCATGGACTACATTGTATCCGGCATGCTTCAGGGAAAACGATTAGCGACGTAATGATAGAGGATGCCACTCATTGGCATCCATCAAAACAACAAAACAGGAGGAAGGACAGATGAGTAAAAACGTTAAAAAAACAGAAGTGCAGCCCATCAACGATATCCGATCGTACATCGCAGCTCTGGAGGCCCACGGAGTGTTGCACCGTGTAAAGGCGGAAGTGGACTGGAAATTCGAGCTCGCGCATGTATCCAAGGTAAACGAAGAGCAGAAAGGTCCGGCGCTGCTCTACGAGAATGTTAAAGGGAATACCATCCCGGTCTTTACCAGCGCCTTCACCACACCAGAGCGCATAGCGATCTGTCTGGAACAGGACCCGTCGCTAACAATGTGCCAGCTTTCCCGGAAGTGGATGGAGCTGACCACCAAGCAGATGATCAAGCCAAAGTTCGTTGATAACCCGCCTGTGCTGGAGAACAAAATTGAGGGAGATGCGATCGACCTCGAAAAATTTCCAGCGCCCTGGTTTTATCCCGATGACGGCGGCCGCTTCTTCGGCACCTCCGGCTACCTGGTGACCCAAGACCCTGATACCGGCTGGACCAACCTGGGCACCTACCGCTCCCAGATTCTGGGCAAGAACATCCTCGGCTCGCAGATTATCTCCGGCAAGCACGGCGATTTCCACATGAAAAAGTACCAGGAACGCGGCGAGAAGATGCCTGTTGCCTACGTAGTGGGCGGCGATCCGATACTGTTCCTGGCCAGCTCCACCCTGGTCAGCGCCCAGACGGACGAGTACGATGTGGGAGGTGCTCTGCGCGGTCGCCCGATCGAGGTGTTCAAGTCCGATCTTACCGGCCTGACACTGCCGGCTAATGCCGAGATCATCGTCGAAGGGTGGATGGACCCGAACGAACTGATGGAGGAAGGGCCCTTTGGCGAATACACCGGTTATTACTCAGGCAACAAGATGAAAGACTTTCCCAAACCCGTGATACGCGTGAGCCGCATCATCCATCGTAACAACCCGGTCTTCTGGTCCACAACGGTCGGCAAGCCGATCAACGACACCCACATGGTTCAGTCAATCAATCGTACGGCCACGCTGTGGCATGACCTGGAGACCATGAAGGTGCCCGGTATCCAAAGCGTTTATTTCCCGGCCGCTGCCACCGGCCGTTTCTGGGTTATCGCATCGGTCAAGCAGATGTATCCTGGGCATTCTAACCATGTTGCCGACGCGATTATGGGCAGCACCACTGGCCATTACGGCGTTAAGGGGATTATCATTGTGGACCACGACATTGCCGCCGACGACATGGATCGTGTCTGGTGGGCGCTGGCCACCCGCTTCGATCCGAAGCGTTCGGTCCAGATTATCAACCGCGGTCGTTCCACACCACTCGATCCGGGCCTGCCGATCGAAGCCCGCGATGTGGTCAGCCGCATCATAATGGATGCAACCACCCCCTTTGAGTGGAAAAATAAACCGAACGAGATTTTCATGGATCGCAAGGTGCTGCAGAAGGTCTCTGACCGCTGGAACGAGTACGGATTCATCGGCGGAAGTCCCGTGGTCGACATGATTGATCGCCTCACCAAGCCTGAAATAAAGAAAAAGAGCAAGTAAACAGCAAATTGGCGGATAGCCTGTGATGGGCTGTCCGCCAAAGTTACAACCCAAAAAGAGGGAGTATGATCAATGGCTGAGAAAAAGGGTATTGTAATCATCTGTAACCTGGATACACGGGGTGAGGATATTGTTTTTGTAAAACATCTCATTGAAGAAAGGGGACATAAGGCCTATTTCCTTGATTTCAGCATGGAAGAACCACCTCCCTTTCCGGGCGATATTACCTGTGAACAGGTGGCTGAACGGGGCGGCATGACCATTGAAGCGGTGCGCGAATGCTATCGTTCTGATCGCGATCGGGCCATGGAAAACCAGATCAAGGGCGCGACCGCAATCGTTGCCGACATGATGAAGGCAGGGAAAGTACAAGGTGTTTTCGGGGTGGGCGGCGGAACGTCATCGCTGGTCGGCACCAGCGTCATGAAGAGCCTGCCCTTTGGCGTGCCAAAGCTGATGGCTTCCCCGATGGCAGCTCATCCGGTCTATGTCGGCAAATACGTCGGTACCTGTGACATCACCATGCACCACACGGTTCTCGATGTGGTCAAGATGAACCCGTTGCTGAAGGCTCAGATCATCAACGCGGTCGGTGCCATCTGCGGCATGGTCGAGATGACGCAAGGAACGAACATCACCTTTGACAAGCCCTGTGTCGCCATCTCGTCATTCGGCTTCGGCGAAATGGCAGTCCAGGCCGCGCTCAGCATGCTGGACGAGGCCGGCTTCACAGCCATCGTCTGCCACGCGCAGGGCAAGGGCGACAAGGCCATGGAGGATATGATCCGGAGTGGTGCCTTCCACGGAGTATTGGATATCTGCACCGGCGGCATAGTCGAGAACCTTTTCAATGGAAACCGCGATCCGGGTCCGGACCGGCTGATGGCGGCCGTTGAGACCGGCATCCCGATGGTGCTGGCACCATGTGGACTCGACATCCTGTCCTACGGCGGTCGCCCTGACATGCTGGAAAAGACAAAGGACCGGCCGCAGTACGTACAGGATTCTCTCAGGGTTCAGGTACGAACCACCGCCGACGAACTGCGCCAGGCCGCCGACGTTATTGCCGAGCGACTCAACCGCGCCAAAGGTGAGTGGACCTTTCTGATCCCACTCAAAGGTTGGTCGTCGCAAGACCTTGAAGGTCGGATTATCTACGATCCGGTTGCCGATGCCGCCTTCGTTGCCCGGTTGAAAGAAAAACTGGATAAACCTGAACGGGTTATGGAAGTTGCCCTGCACCTTTACACGCCTGAATTCGCCCGGGTGGCCGTCGACGAGTTTGTAAGGTTGCACGGGGCGGGAAAGACCGGCAAAGAGTCGTTAACACAATAATTCACCCCTGCTGGTAACGTCTGATTCGGCTTTGCGATACAGGAAAAGGAGAATGGGCAATGAATGTATGTAACTGGATGCAAAACAATCCAATAATTATTCCCAGTGACACGCTGGTTTCGGAGGCAAAGCACTTACTCCTCGATAACAATCTGATAGCTTTGCCCGTGGTGGATAATGGCCGCTTGCGCGGCATGGTGACTCGAGTCAACATGCTGCGCTCGAGCCATCATGTTTCGCGCACTCAGAATCCTGACGAAACCAACTTTTTCGTCACTCGACTAAAAGTGCGGGACATGATGGTGCGCAATGTTGCCACACTGCAGGCAGACGATACCATGGAGCATTGCCTGCTTTATGGCAAGCAGATCGGAGTATCCCAGTTTCCTGTGCTGGAAGGAGAACGGGTGGTGGGTGTCATCTCGGCCAGGGAAATATTCCATTTTGCGGCCCATTGTCTGGGAGCCTGGGAACGGCGCAACGGTGTAATGCTTGCTCCACTTTTGCTCGGCCCGGGAGTGCTGGGCCGGATTGCCGACGTGGCTGAAAGCGCTGGTGCCGTGTTGCAGGCGATCTATCCGATCGGGAGGCACGATTTTCCCACCGACCAGGAGACCGCTGAGAAAAAGGTCCTCCTCCGTCTGCACGCAGATTCGCTGGAGGCTGTGGTTGAGGCGCTTGAGGCGGCCGGTTTCCCGGTCAGCGAACCGATATTCAAGGCAAAGGAAGTTGCACTGGCCGCCTAGCCTGAAAGCCTGAGATAAATACGCACTCAACAACTAAGTTATACAAACAAGGGGGCAAGCGCATGAGTCTTCCATTGGTAGTAGCAGTTACCGGCGCATCAGGTGTGATTTATGGCGTAGAAATGCTGCGCGTGCTGAAGGAGCTGGGGCAGGAAACCCATCTCATCATAAGTGAAGCCGCCTGCAAGAACCTGGCGATCGAAACCGAGTACTCCCTGGCCGATGTCAAGGCGCTGGCGAACGTCGTCTATGACAACAAGGATATCGGTGCCTCCGTTGCCAGTGGGTCGTTTCGTACCCGTGGCATGATTGTCGCGCCCTGCACCATAAAAACACTTTCAGCCATTGCCAATTCGTTCACCTACAACCTGGTGGTGCGCGCCGCTGATGTGACGCTTAAAGAACGGCGAACGCTGGTACTGATGGTGCGTGAAACCCCACTGCACAAGGGGCACCTCGATCTGATGTCGCGGGCCGCCGATTACGGCGCGGTAATTCTGCCGCCCATGCCGGCCTTCTATCATAAGCCCGAATCTATTATGGATATCATCCACCAAAGCATCGGCAAAGCGCTCGACCAGGTCGGCATCGAGCACAATCTGTTCAAACGATGGACGGGGCATGACCTTGATAAACCGAATCTAAGACCGCTACAGGTAGCGTTGTGAACGAAATAAAAATACCGGGAGGCTATGCTCGGCTTGTATCCTTGGCTGCAATTGCGAAAGCGATGTACGACCAGGAAGGCCTGAAACGCCATAACTGGGATCATATATCGCGGAATTTCAAGCGGGCGATACAAATCCTGGAGATGGAACCAGCAAATGTAGAGATCACATTGGTCGGGGTCATTCTTCATGACATCGGATATTTTAACGGCAACCTGCAAGGTCATGCCCACATGGGTGCAAAACGTTGTGAAAGTCTGCTAGCTGAAATGGGTTATGGGCAGGAAGAAGTGGAAGGCATCAAACATTGCATTGTAGCGCATGATCCTGCAAGCGGAGTCGTGCCGGAAACCATTGAAGCAAAAATTGTCTACGACTCTGACATGCTGGACAAGGCCGATCCAGCCTTGCTTCTGAAGGGGAGCTGGGTTGACGTAGCCGAAGAATTCCGTGTGACACTCAATGATTATGCCGAGTTTTTTATCAACCGGTTTGAACCTTTGCTACAGGAGAAACGAGCCTACTACACCGAGGCAGGAAGATGTTGGGACGACGGGAATCTGGCCTCTATAATCGACTTTGCCAAACGATTAAGAAAACAGCAGTAAAACGTTTACTCACCGATCATTTTAATAATTTTACGTCAATGCAAGTATTATTATTCTCAAGTTCAACCGCGATTCAGGCACCACAACTCAGTAACAAGAGGAGAATTCAAATGAAGAATGTTGACCGCAGCCGATTTTTCCGTTCCTTCTGGATTGCCGCCGTATTTTCCTTACTAATCTCCTCCCAGGGCTGGGCTGGGGGTGGACAACACTACCCCAACGGTGCTGAAGACTTCATGGTCGGCGCCCTGCCTCCTCCCGGCACCTACCTGGTGAACTACATGATGCTGGTACAGAAAAACTCACTGCGAGACAACTCCGGAAATTCTCTTCCAGCGGATTTTAATGCCAGCGTGTTTGTGGAAGTGCCGCGTCTGATCTATGTCAGTCCCTACTCGCTGTTCGGAGCCAGCCTGGCTGCCCACGTATTCGTCCCCTTTTACAGCGCTGATGTAACGGCTTCTTCAACTGCAATACCTCCGCTTAATTTTGATAAAAATGATAAAGGGATCGGCGACATCATCTTCAGCCCGCTGGTCTTAGGCTGGCACTTCGGCCCGGAGCTGCATGCCGTCTTTGCGCTGGACATGTGGGCCCCCACCGGAAACTACGACAAGAATAACCCTGCCACCCAAATCCTGTCCAAAAACCATTGGACCTTTGAACCGGTACTTGCCGTTTCCTACCTCAAGGAAGGTTTCGATCTCTCCGCCAAGCTCATGTATGACTTCAACACCAGAAACAGCGATACCAAAACCGACCCCGGCCAGGAATTCCATTTTGACTGGGCAGCGGGATATGGCCTGAAGAACGGACTGAGCGGTGGTGTGGTTGGTTATAACTACTGGCAGACCACTGACGACGAAGTCAATGGACTGAAAGTAGCCGATAATAAGAGCCAGGTTGGCGGTATCGGTGTCGGCATCAAATACTGGCCCAAAATGGGACCCTTCAGCATGACCATCAAGCAGTACTGGGAATATGGCGCAAAAAACATTGCTACTGGCCCCCAGACCCAGTTCAAGATCATTTACGCATTCTAGCGACTTGCTTTCAGATGACCAGCCGTGCAGTCCATCGTGAAGCCGTGATGGACTGCACGGCATTGGCCCCCACAAGCCGAGACAACTTGTTTAGCTATAGTCATACCTTAAGCCCATTTCTACTAATGATCCGCCACTGCATCAAAACAACAATACATTAACGATTCAGGCAAGTTACAGCTACAAACCCGTATACAAGCCTTGACAGGATCATATCCACAGAGTAAGGTGCTTCCGCAAGTTTTATATTTGCGATAGCGACAATACCAAACCATCCGTGAGGATGGGACGGAAAGCCCACAGGGTCTCTTTGAGACAGCCGGGTCGCCAAACTATCATTTTACGAGATAGCGCGCGATCCGGTTTTTTATTGCGGTCCGCGGCACCGGCGGAACAGGCGCCGCTGCACAAACCAAGGGGTTATCAATGAAGTTCAGTAAAAACGTACAAAACATGGCAGTTCTCATCGAGTTTCTGGCCGGGTCAGGTCTGGCCATCTTTTTCCATGTGGTTCTCCACTCCCCTGAATCCGCCTACAGCATCTTCGGTATCGGATTGCTTCTCTCACTGGCCACCTACCTGATCCGGGAAGATCTTGAAAACACTCGTAGCGAACTTACCGACCAATACCATCAGGCTCACGAAATCACTTTTGCCATCGCCCGAATCAACGATCCGGAATGCCAGATCAAAGCACATGAGATGCTGAACGGAATTAAGCGAACTATCCAACTGCTTCAGCAGGGGTATATCCCGCTCGACGAGACCGAATACTACCTTGAAGGGGCCAAGTGCACAGACAGTGCTCTTCATCGGATGAAAGTCGTGACCCCTCTCAGCATAAGCGGGCAGTCACGCGGCGCCCTGATGAACTTCTACCAGTCCAACCTGCGAGCCCTGGAACGGGGAGTGACCGTCAC
>JBBQCH010000124.1:0-9904 GCA_038318485.1 Geobacterales bacterium | reverse complement strand
GCATGTGGATGTTTCTTACCTCAACATCCGTGGCACTTTCTACTACCTGTGCAGCTTTTTGGATGGTTGCAGTCGTTCCATAATCCATTGGGAGATCAGAGAGCAGATGACTGAACCAGATATTGAAATCATTCTGCAGCGAGCCAAGGAGAAATATCCAGCTGCCCGCCCTCGTATCATTTCCGACAACGGGCCACAGTTCATTGCCAAAGATTTCAAAGAATTCATCCGGATCTCCGGAATGACTCATGTGCGGACTTCGCCCTTTTATCCGCAGTCAAACGGCAAACTGGAGCGATTTCACAAGACCATCAAGACTGAATGCATCCGTCCTGGTGTCCCACTTTCCCTTGACGATGCTCGCCGGATAGTAGAAAAGTACATCGAACACTACAACACCGTCAGATTGCACAGCGCAATTGGATACGTGGCACCAGCCGATAAGCTAAACGGCAGAGACAAAGAGATATTCAAAGAGCGAGACAGAAAACTTGAAGAAGCCAGAGAACTGAGAAAACAAAAACGACAACGAGCATACTCTGAAATCAGAAACTCAGAGGAAGCTGACTTACCATTAGATCAAGCGGCCTGAAAGTCCAATTCCGACTGAGGCGTTACAGATTTAGAGCTATCACGGAGATATAATTTTAGTCTATCAGAAGTTAAGGCAATGTAAACTAAGGTATGTTAATATTTTCACTATTAACGTAGAACCACCGCCGGTCCCTCATATCCATCTCCGACCACATTTTCAATTTTCTGAAAACTCCGACACTTCCGGTTCATATAGCCACACCCAGTTAAACCCTCCACACAGTTTCGGTTAGACTTTCCAGCGACCAGACATATTCCGACTATGAGTGACACTGCCAGAACTGTGACGAGCACCAATACCCCCGTCACCGTGACCTGGTTGTGACGGCTTAGTGACGGGTGACGGCTCGGAGTTTAAAGAGATAAAATTACCATCCTGGCGAATAACTTGTTTTTCTGTGAGTGCTTCGATTGCTCTTAAGAATGTATTTTTCAGGGAGTTGGATTTAACCTCGGGATCAAGAAACTGGCGATGCTCATAATACTTGACTCTCAAATCCCCGATGAGCAAACCCTCTTCAGTTTCTTCCAGAATTCTTACAATAATCTTCTGCTGGCCGGATAGAACGGGAACGCTATGCTTTGCTGCACGTTGCCCTTACGGACTATGGGCCAGGAGTGGGTTGGCCAGAGGATAGGAACACCACGCACTGGCTTGAGAACAGAGGAACGATTCCGGCGGTGGAGATCTCGGTCGATATAGTCAGGCAAGAGTAAACTTACGGAGTAGAGGGGACGTTGGTAGTTTGTGAAGGTTATCGAGATATGAACCGGTGGGAAAATGCCGAGGCTAAAGAGGTGTGAGGCCCCAAACGGTCAAGCACATGCTCGGTTTGCAAATAATTTCGCCAAGGTTTTGGATGGTGTTAACCCTATTGTGAATATCGATTGAGGATTAGGCCAATATGGTGGTGGTGCAAAATAGATGTTTTATCCTGTTGGTATTTAATTCTGCTTGAGTCAGGTAAAGCTGTTGTTGAATAAACACTCAATTCTACTGTAGGAGGTCATCATAGCTACTCAACTCCCCAATAAGAGACCGTCAGGTTAGAAGAAGTTGTTGTCAGCCAAGCGTATGAGATGGCGGCGTTGGTTACCGTCCTTGAGCGCAAGGGTAGGGTGAACAAACAAGCCTAATGCGGCTATTTAATAGATAGTTTATTTGGAAGGGCATTATTTCGCTAATGTTTTTCTATTTTTAACCGATGAAAGCATAAATGATGGAATACTGTAATTGTAATCAGGGGGGGATGATGAATGGTAGAAATTATATTCGTGTCAATCATTGCTTGAATGCATCGATCTCGTATGGCAGTAATGTGGCTATCTGCAATACGGACAATCTTAGTCTTCAGGGAATGTATCTAAAAACTGAGAAAGAAATCCCTCTTAACACATTAGTTGATGTAACTCTTTACGATTCAAGCCATTCATCTATCGAGTTCAACGCAAAGATTGTCAGAAAAGGAAAAGACGGGATTGGTCTCCAAATTAATAAACTAAATGCCACATCATTTGTTCGCCTACGAGACATCATAGCAAAACGCTGTGGCAGTTATGGGAAACTGATTAATGAAACACTTACTATGACCCGCTGTATTTGCTAATGGGTGGTTAATTTATAGCTACTCTCATGAGATATGAAAGGGCTTCCAGAAATGGTGGCCCTTTCATTTTGATATAGGTAACGCAGACCGCAACAAAGAAGGGGTACATGGACTGCAACATCTGTCCGGAATGCACTGGCAAGAGGACAACCCAATGGACAACAACCAAGACTAACCGATGGCTTATATCAATCCTACTGATGTAGACATAATACGTACTCCTTTATATTTATATGGTAGTAGGGTCGTTTTTTTTTCTTGGAAATAATTTTGTGAATGCAACGGCCTTCTTCGGCTACCAAATTTATGCCAGCAGCGTGTACTTGTTACGGATATAAATACTCCTCATAATTTCGGCTTTTAACTGTCCATGCAAGTTATGTAAGTTTGATAGTAAACATGCAAAAGTCCTTGTATGGAAATTTCACAGAGAACTTTTGCGAAAATGGCCTCAAAGTTACATAAGTTACATGGGAGGTGAACATTCATCGGGTTGTTGCTTTAAATCAATGCCAAGCCAGTATTTGCCTGCAAACTTACGTTCATCTGAAAAACCTTCTGCTTTCATCATTTTTGTAAATTTTATGGAGCTTATATCATTGATACAGTGCTGGTTTTAAACTACTGTTGAAGTTTATCTGCTGATTCACTTCTGTCAGCTCCACGATTACAGCAATCATCAAGCCATTGCCCAAAATGATCCTCCGATTGACGGTACTCCTCCACTGCAGACAATACTTCCTGAAGGGGTATGACAAAGTGCCATGAACATGAAACCCACTCACAAGCATCTCTATAAAATAATTGAAGGCATGTTGGATACAGAAACTCCTTTAATGAAGAAGGTTTCCCGTGTTATTTCATCCGGTTTTCTGCTATGTAGAGGACCCGAAAATACTGACCTTCAAACCGAGCACCGGGTTACATCAGGCAATTAACAAATAACTAAAGGAAAAGAGCAAAATGGCAATGACCGTTGAAATAAAAGGTAACAAGCTCTGCATCGAAATTGACTTGGAGAAACCAACGCCATCAGCATAAGGCAAAACCCTCGTTGTTGCCAGCACACGCGGCAATGCCGTCACCACCGCTGAGGTGGATGGCAAGTCTATCACCATCGGGCTGAATGCGTATATCAAACCGTGATCGAACCTGATTTGTATCTGGTTGATGAACACGGGGTGTTTTGCCAAAATTTCACGCACATCTCGGATGGCAAGGAACATGGAAACTTCAAGGCGCTTACAAATAAACGCATTCAACAGCCTACTAAAGCCACCCAAGAGGCGTTTAAATCAAAAGGCTGTGCCATGGTATGGCTTTCCTGGGCAAGAAGCCTCCACGCAGCCAGAATTCAATAAAACTCAACGGATAGAGCTCAAGCCGGTGATTATTGCAAACGCCCATTAATAGGAGGCTTGTGATGCCCAAGCTTCCTCCGGAAACTGCAATATTATTGTACAGTATTATGGGGTACAACTATCCGGTTTAATCACATTTTACTGTACTGAACGAGTCATTATTCCGCATTTTACTTATAATTTCTTACAAGAAAAAACTACATAAAGTGCATAAACACTGGCCTAGAGTATCTAAATGCCCACTTTACCGCTAAGGACGTAGACCGTGTATGCTTATTCATAGTGATGTAGATGGTGGCTGATAAAACCTCAAAAGCCCATTTATTGAGACTTTACAAACCTTTTCTCCTGTATCAAGTCACCTCATCATTGCTGATTCAATTTGCTTGGTGACGGCCATCCCAAATCCAATATATTCCCGTAAAAACTTGTCGAATAATTTTACATATTGACAAAAACTTAAACAGTTTACCTTGAAATGCCAATATATTAAGTATGTTAAAAAACTGGTACTTTTTTTGCTTTATTTAGCTGACTACAAGATTGAGGTGAAAACTATGAAAACTAAATCGTTAATTTTAACTCTATTGATCACTGCTGCAATGTCAGCAACTGCTTTCGGAACAATGCTGGATCTGACTAAATTAGGAAGCTCTGGTTTTATCAATGGAGCTGAATTTTTACAGGGTACAATAAATCCAACAGGCACAGGGGTTTATGAGCCTTTCCTGCGACTGCAAAAAAACGGCATCGAACAGGGATTTAACACAAGTGCTCCAAATGTACTCGACAATAAAGCAGGCATTTGGACAAAGGATCTAAAAGCATCAATAATGCCGATAATTACTGTGAACGGCAAGCAATACAGAGAACTTCGTCTGGATATAAACGAAACTAAAACAACGAAGGGAAGATACCTGTCGTTGGATTCGCTTGAGATCTATTTACAGGATACCGGGGGTATTAACAAAAAGGCTGATCTAAAAAATTTGGTATACAGCTTGGATACGGCAACTGTTGATAACTATGTCAAACTCGACTATTCGCTGGCCCCCGGCAGCGGTTGGGATGATATGTCCGTATTACTTCCAGAAACAATATTTGCTGGTTCTTCAAATCATCCTTATTTTTATTTGTATTCAAAATTTGGAGTCAATTTTCCAAGCGATGCCGGGTTTGAGGAGTGGGCTGCTGATCCTCCTGTTACGAATGTTCCAGTCCCCGAACCCTCAACCTTCCTCCTCTTCGGTGCTGGCCTTGCCGGTGTTGCTTTCTTGAGAAGAAGAAACACGAAGTAAGGTTTTCCTACACTCTGTTAAAGAAGGGGTTTCCAGTGATGGAGGCTCTTTTTTTGTGCGTGCAAAAGAATAGTATAAATATGAGCACGGAGAGTCCAGAATACTGCCCGTTGTGATTACTTTACGTTCGCTGAGTCTGAGGCCATATAGATGCCACGAATTGATTTCAATACATTCAAAGAGGCAAGTAGCTATTCCAAGTCTCTTGCAACAACCCTCACGATTACAACTGCTATTCACAGAGACGGTAATAGTTGGTGGGTGGATGATCCAAGAGTAGAACATTCGACGGCCCATAATGTAACTGCTTCTATTGAATCCCCCACAAAAAACGAAGTTTTAGAAGATAATTACATGAATACGGAAAGATTCTCTGCATATGGACACGGCACAGAAAGACATTCTGCTAATGGATAACCGCTAATCCTGAAATTAAGTGGTATAAAAACGTTGCTTGTTTAACTTATAGGATGATATCTAAAAAAGAAAGAAGCATATTGAAAAGCAGGTAAGCTTTTATTTATGGGTATACTACACCAAAGCATGTTTGTAAAACAACATATAAATCAGTCACTTGCAAGCACTCTGCTACTCCGGCTTCGGCACCAATGATAACAGGGGCCTGCAGATTTTTTCTGTAGGCCTTTAGTTTTTGTTGCGTCTGTTGGCATGTGTTTATCCCCAATTTGTCCCCATTTTACAGCGTGCGGAAAAAATACAGATACAAAAAAGCCGGCTCTCCCTGTCTTTCTTGTGCCAGGTCATCAGGGTGATTTCAATGCAACAATTCTTTAGTCAGTTCCACGCAACCGTATCGTGAATAATCCTAGTGAAGATAAGAGAGTTGCTTTCGAACAGGATATCTCGGCAGGGACACCCAATCAATGACTGAAAAAAATCATACATATTGGATGAAAAAGGCTGTTGCTGAAGCTGACAAGGCTCGGGCCAAGGATGAAGTTCCGATCGGCTGCGTGATCGTGCGTGGTGGGAAAATAATTGCCCGTGGACATAATCTGCGCGAAACCTCTCAAGACCCGGCAGCTCATGCCGAGCTGATTGCAATCAGAAAAGCCGCCCGGAAACTTGCTTCCTGGCGGCTTCTTGATACGACACTTTATGTTACCCTGGAACCCTGTACCATGTGCATGGGGGCCATTATCCTGTCCCGCATACCGACTGTTGTTTTCGGTTGCTACGATCCAAAGG
This sequence comes from Geobacterales bacterium, assembly GCA_038318485.1. Taxonomy (GTDB): domain Bacteria; phylum Desulfobacterota; class Desulfuromonadia; order Geobacterales; family Pseudopelobacteraceae; genus JACRCG01. The sequence goes on along the minus strand of JBBQCH010000124.1, from coordinate 3,835 downwards.
GCGGGGCGGCCGGTTCTTTATATGACTTATCCAACGACCCCCGTCTAAATCACAGCATTGATCTTGTACCAAAGGTTCTGGAAAGCGAATGTTCCGGTCTCCTCAGCAGCTTCTTCACTGACCTGCGTAAACGTAAACGTTTCGAACGGCTTACTGTTTCCCGGTAATACTTTCGTAGTCTTCAATTGTGTTAACATTGCGAAACGATTCCATTGCTCCTTTAATGAAATCGAATGTTTGATGAGGCATCAGTTTTGTATGGATATTTTCCAGAAGGTGCAGGATGCTTTTGTCACCGTTTTCGATCTGATCCCGCATCTTGTTCAACGTTGAACGGCTGTAAACAGCATGCAGTGGTTCACGCAGTCCTTCCTGGTTGAGTGGCACTATCGCATCATTATTTCCTGCCGAACCGCAAAGTAGACTGATTAGCTCCTGGTTGAGAAAAGGCATGTCACAGGCAGATGCAAAGATCAGTTCCGTGCTGCTTGCTGTCAAGCCGGCATGAAGCCCTGCAATGGAACCTACGCCATGGTATATGTCGGCGACTTTACGGCAGGGGAGGAAATCATATTCCTCCGGAGTGTTTGTGACAATGATGACTTCGTGGAACAGACTCGCCAGCTTATGGTAACAGCGGGTAACCATAGCTTCTCCCTCAATTTCCAGCAGCGCCTTGTTGCTGCCCATACGGCTGGATGCTCCGCCGGCCAGAATTACGCCTGTCACACCTTCAATTTTGTCAGTGGATTGAAAGGGCTCGATCAATTCCGGGTGACTGTAAACAGTGAACGATCCACCCCGTACGTAACCGACCAGACAGATGCCGGCCTGATTACAGAGTTTGATCGCCATATCGGTCGGGGATGTGCGCGATGCTATCAGCTTGATGCCCATCAGAGTTGCCTTGGCGACCATCTCGGTTGAAACTCGACCTGATGTGACCAGTTCGGCTCCTGACATGTTGATGCCCTTGAAAAGCGCTTCTCCGGCGATCCTGTCAAATGTGTTGTGACGACCAAGATCTTCAGCATACAACATGATCCGGCCGGCTCGCCCTATGGCGGCCGAATGGATACCACCGTGTGAACGATACTGGTCAGCCCGCTTGGACAATTCTTCCATCAATCCGAAAATTTGTTTCGGCAGTACGAGTTGTTTGTCTGTTGTGAAGGATGTTGCTTTTGAATCTGCATCTGGCATGCTGAAGCTGATTCCTGTGCCGCAACCGGATGTCAGGACCGGTTTAAGGCGTTCCGGCAGTTCGCCCTTGATCCGGACGTTGGCGCTGCCAAATTCCTCGCATACGCTGAACATTTCGATGTCGGACAGTGTTGAGACGAATCCCTGCAGGCGCAGAAACCCGGCTACAAGAAAGCGTAAATCGTGTGGAGATCCGATCAGGGTCGCAATTTCACGACCGTTTACAATCAACTGGACCGGATATTCATTGACAACGCCGGTCGTGACAGGCAGCAGGTAATTGTCATGGAATCTGAAAAAGGAATATTTGGGTTTTTCGAGGGTCATGGTGTTCTGGACTCCTGTAATATGAAAAGGGAGAACCACAGGTGTTCTCCCCCTTTATCAAACAAAACTGTCGTTAAAAAATCAGCCGGCCAAGCCGAAGGTCTCGTGCATGACGCGCACAGCCAGTTCGGTGTATTTTTCGTCAATAACGACTGATATCTTGATTTCAGAAGTTGAAATCATCTGGATATTGATACCGTTCTGTGAAAGAGCAGTGAACATCTGGGTAGCTACACCCGCATGGCTGCGCATGCCCAGGCCGACGATCGAGATTTTGCTGATATTTTCGTCTGAAAGAACCTGCTTGGCCTGGATCCCTTTGGCAGACTCGTTGGTGATCAGAAGTGCCTGTTTAAGATCAGCCTTGGTTACGGTGAAGGTAAAGTCGGTCAGGCCGTCGTTGCCTACGTTCTGGACAATCATATCTACTGATATGGCCGCATCCGAGAGCGGGGTCAAAATCTTTGCGGCAATACCAGGTTTGTCAGGTACACCCATTACGGCAATTTTGGCCTCATTTTTGTCGTACGCAACTCCTGAAACGAGAATTCCTTCCATTTCCTTATCCTCCCTGGTAACCATCGTACCGGTGTTTTCATTTAGACTGGAGCGAACATGCACGTCCACATTGTATTTTTTTGCAAATTCGACGGAGCGGATCTGAAGTACCTTGGCACCCAGGCTGGCCAGTTCAAGCATTTCGTCGTATGAAATCTTTTCGATCTTGCGGGCCTCTTTACATACATTGGGGTCGGTTGTGTAGACACCGTCAACATCGGTATAAATCTCGCAAACATCGGCTTTCAGTGCTGCCGCAATGGCTACGGCCGACGTGTCGGACCCGCCGCGGCCCAAAGTAGTTACATTACCGTTGGCATCTACACCCTGGAAACCGGCCAGGATTACTATGGTGCCTTCTTTCAGGTCAGCACGCATATTAGCATCCCCGATGCTTTTAATGCGTGCCTTGGTGGCAGTGCCATCGGTAATGATCGGCACCTGCCATCCTTGGTATGATTTAGCTTTGTAACCCTGGGACTTAAGATACATGGCCAGTAGGCCGATAGTTACCTGCTCGCCGGTTGCCACCAGAACGTCATATTCGCGACCATCCGGAATCTCGCACATGTCATTGGCGAGTGCGACCAGTTTGTTTGTCTCGCCAGACATGGCCGAAACAACAACAATTACGTCATTTCCAGCATCGTAAGTTTTGATAATGCGTTTGGCGACATTTTTGATGCGATCAGTGGTGCCGACCGAGGTGCCGCCGTATTTCTGGACTACAAGAGCCATACTGCCCTCCATGATTATAATTGTTTGAAAAAACAAACTTTGAGTTTTGCTCTATAGCAGATAAACCAATATAAGGTCAAAGGAAATCTTATTGGCGAAGTTGCTCTTTTAATTGTTCAAGTATATTCGTCGAAACCGGTCCGCAGGCGGTTATCAAGATGCAACGCTGATCACCTTCGCGATAGTCGAATTTTATTAACAGATGATCAGCCGGAAGCAGATCCTTTAATCGTTCTGACCATTCCACAACGCAAACACCATTGCCGTAGAAGTACTCCTCAAAACCTAGTTCGGCAATCTCGTCATCTCCGCTTAACCGGTAAAAATCAAAATGATGGACCGGAACATTGCCGGGATAATTATTCATGATTGCATAGGTTGGGCTGACAACCAGATGCGCACTTTCCGGAGCTGCTGATGTCACAATGCCGCGGGTGAAACATGTTTTGCCACCACCCAGATTGCCGCGCAGGGCCAGGAAGGCTCCGGCCGGAAGAATCAGGCCCAGTTGCGATCCAATCTGTTCTGTCTCCAGCGGAGAGTATGAAATGATCTGTAGTTTGGTCACTAACGGTTCATGGAACGGATGATGTCGATGCGCGATACCATTCCGATCACTTTTTTACCATCTACAACCGGGAGTGCATGCAGCTTGTGGCTGCTCATCAGTTCGGCAGCTGCACTGACAAGTTCGGAAGCCGAGATCGTAACAACATCAGTTGAAGCCAGTTCAGCAGCAGTCTGTGCTGTTATTTTTCTGAGATCATTCTCCAGGCTCTGTTCGCTTTCCAGTGGTATGACCCAGTCAAAAAGTGAAATAACAGTCGGGATGTGCAGTGGGCGACCCTGTTCGATCAAATCCGAGGCTGTGACGATGCCGGTCAGGTTGCCCTGATCATCCAATACCGGTAAACTTCCAAAACCCATCTTGTCGAATATCTCAGCCATTTCACGCACTGTTGTAGAACCTTTTACACTTACCACTTCTTTTGTCATTATATCTGCAACT
>JBBQCH010000123.1:0-9931 GCA_038318485.1 Geobacterales bacterium | reverse complement strand
TGTTTAAGCTCTTCCGGGTCTTGAGAGCGCCCTAAAGCTTCTTCCAAGGAAATCTGCCGTTTTTGAAAAAGTATGTAAAGCGACTGATTCATGGTCTGCATACCGTATTTCTCCTGCCCGACCTGCATCTGGGAATAAATCTGGTGCACCTTGTCCTCCCGAATCAGGTTACGGATGGCGGCATTAGGGACCATGATTTCAAGAGCCAAAGCACGACCCTTGGTTCCCATCCTGGGAATCAAGGTCTGTGACATGACACCTTCAAGTACAAATGAAAGCTGGGCTCTGATTTGGGTCTGCTGATAGGGGGGGAAAACATCAACAATACGATTGATGGTCTGGGCACATGAATTTGTATGCAGCGTGGCCAGACAAAGGTGGCCTGTTTCGGCAAGAGTCAAGGCAGCCTCGATCGTCTCCAGATCCCGCAATTCGCCGACAAGAACGACATCAGGATCCTGGCGCAGTACATATTTGAGAGCATTTTTAAATCCCTTGGTATCAGCGCCAACTTCACGCTGATTAACAAGACAACCTTTGTGAGGGTGCAGATATTCGATTGGATCTTCAATAGTTACAATATGTTCGCGGCGATTAATATTTATATAGTCTACAATTGAGGCCAGAGTTGTAGATTTCCCGCTTCCGGTCGGACCGGTCACCAGGATCAAGCCGCGCGGTCTGGCGGCAAGTTCAGGAACAATAGGCGGCAGATTGAGTTCTTCAAAGGTCAGTATTTTATATGGGATAACCCTGAAGACACCAGCTACTGCACCCCGCTGAATGAACATATTTCCCCTGAAGCGTGAAAGACCTTTGACCCCAAAAGAAAGATCAAGCTCATTTTCTTCTTCAAATTTATGTTTCTGGGCATCGGTAAGGACACTATAGCAAAGCTGTTTGGTATCAACCTGATTCATAGCTGGAAAATCCATTGGCATCAGGTGACCATCAACACGCATCTGAGGTGGAGAGTTAGTCGTTATATGAAGATCGGAACCATTTGATTCTACGAGTATTTTTAACAGTTGATGAAGATTTAGCATCCGTTAAGCCTCCCGATCAGTCGTCAGAAATAGTTACACGCAAAACTTCCTCAAAGGAGGTTACGCCTTCTTTAAGTTTTGTCAAACCGGACTGCCGCATTGTTTTAATTCCAATCCTCATTGACTCACGTTTGATTTCAGCTGTATTGGCACCATTCAGGATAAGCTCTTTGATTTCCTCACGCATCGGCATGACCTGATAAAAACCGACTCGTCCCTTATAACCAGTATTATTGCAAACGGGACAGCCTTTGCCTCGCATGCAGACAAAAGAGGCTGCTTCGTCAGGTTGAACTCCGGCATCAATCAGGGCCTGAACCGGAATATCTTCTTGTTGCTTGCACTCAGCACAAACCTTGCGTGCAAGGCGCTGGGCGGTTATCAGGTTAACAGCCGATGCGACCAGAAAAGGTTCGATCCCCATGTTAAGCAAACGGTTAATTGTTGCCGGTGCATCGTTGGTATGCAGAGTGGAGAGTACCATATGGCCGGTCAAAGCAGCTTTAATAGCTATTTCGGCGGTTTCGAAGTCACGTATTTCTCCGATCATAATAATATCAGGGTCCTGCCTCAGAAAAGATCTCAGCGCAGCCGAAAAGTTGAGACCAATGTCTTCATGCATCTGAACCTGATTTATGCCTGCAAAGTTAAACTCAACCGGGTCTTCGGCAGTGGATATGTTTTCTGACACTTTATTAAGCTCAGACAAAGCAGAGTAAAGCGATACGGTTTTGCCGCTGCCGGTTGGGCCGGTTACCAGAACCATTCCGAAGGGTTTGTGGATTTCATGCATGAAGTATTTTAATGCTTCCGGTTCATAGCCAAGCTTGGTGAGATCAGTTTGGAGATTTCCTTTGTCGAGCAATCGCAGACATATCTTTTCACCAAAAAGGGTCGGCAGGACAGATACACGAAAATCCATATCTTTACCACCGCCCAGCTTGATCTTGATTCGTCCATCCTGCGGCAGACGGCGCTCGGCTATATCCAGTTCAGACATGATCTTGATGCGGGAAGTAATTGCATTTTTCAATTTCAGGGGGGGTTTCATCACTTCATATAAAATTCCGTCAATCCGATAACGTACCCTGAAAATCTTTTCGTAAGGTTCTATATGAATATCACTGGCCTTTTTCCTGATGGCATCCTGCAGAATGGCGTTAACCATCTTGACAACCGGGGCGTCTTCAGTGGCACGTTCCAGTAAACCGACGTCGATATCTTCATCATCACCGACGATTTCCATATCCTCGACATCCAGGTCACTCATCACATCCGCAAGGGAGGCGGACTGGTCATAATATTTGTCAATCGCGGCTTTGATATCGTGTTCAGACGCCACAACCATTTCAATGTTATAACCGGTCATAAACTTGATATCTTCAAGTGCAAAAAGGTTGGAAGGATCACTTACTGCAACAATCAGGGTAGCTCCGGCTCGGTTAACCGGAATAATTTGATACTTTTGAATTACTTCAGGAGGGATTATCTTGATTACAACCGGGTCTATCTCGTAGTCTGAAAGGTTTACACTAGGAACGCCATACTGTTGTGACAGAAAAGAAGTCAGATCTTCTTCTTTCATAAGATTCTGTTTTATCAAAATACTGCCAAGACGGGACTGATTGCCTGAAAGCTTCTGCTCTTCCAAAGCAAGTCCAAGCTGCTCACGAGTAATCAGGTTGTTTTTAACAAGGATTTCTCCAAGTCTGCTCGACTGCATGTATCCTCCGCTAACCTGTCTAAATCGTCATTCTATGAGGTAAGATACTCATTGTCAAGATGTACTTAAGTATGCAAAATACCCAGCAATACGCGCTTCATCAACCCTTCCGGTGGCATCTGTCCCGTCCAGACATTGAAAGCTTTTTCACCTTGAGCTGCAAGCATCCCAAGACCATTAGACACCATGATCCCTTTTTCAGCGGCGTCCTTCATTAAAGGAGTAATAGCAGGAGAATAGACCATGTCATAAACTTTAGCAGACGACGGTAGTAATGAAAGGTCAAGAAAATCCATTCCATCTCCATTCATTCCGACGGAAGTTGTATTTATAACTAATGAGGCATTGACCAGATAATTTTCACCAGGTTCATTCTGTTTTACCACTTCAATGCACGCATCCAAGTTGCGCAGATCCATCTCTTTTTTCAGAATACAGGCGTTGTCGTACGATCGGTTAATAATTGTAATCCGATTGGCACCGGCACGAATCAAGGCAGCAACAGCACCGCGGGCTGCCCCTCCTGCGCCGATTATAACAATCGAATCCATACCGGGAATAAAGTTAAGATCTTCCTTGAGAGAATGTATCAACCCGTCACCATCAGTATTATAACCAACCAATCGGCCATTGCTGGAAAGAACCGTATTTACTGCCCCTGCGTCCTCGGCTGTACAGTCCAGACAATCAAGGAATTTAATTATAGAAACTTTGTGAGGCACAGTAACATTAAAACCACATACGCCCAAAGCGCGCAACCCTGATATTGCGTCACCAAGTTTATCTGGAGCTACCGCAAAAGGTACATATACGTAGTCAAGCTTACATGCTTCAAAGGCGGCGTTCTGCATTGTAGGTGACAATGAATGCCGAATCGGACTTCCTATAATGCCGACTACTTGTGTTGTCCCGCTAAACCTTGGCATATCTCACCTCACCATTCCAAAACGCATAAGTATCTGGTCCGAAGCAGGCTTCATTTCAGGTGATATCTGCACTGCCCTCTGCAACATCAACATTCCCGCATCAAACCGGTTGACTCCGAATAATAACTCTCCGCATTCAAGATAGCTGTTGGAATAAATCATAATTGCCTTACTTGTATCCAGATCAAGGAAGGAGTTCTTTTCATATATACTCCGGCTGTTGTAATTGTCCCAGACGGAGATATCCGGAAGACCGCCCGGGTCATTCATTTTTCTAACGCGGTATACAATCCCTTTCTGTGAAGGCAAATAATCTTTGAATTCGACAGAGTAACGAGTGGAGAAATCAATATATACCGGCCTGACTCCCAGATTTTCGGTTATAGCAATACGCAGTGCAACCTCAGGACCGGAAGATGTCACGTCAAACTTCCTGAGTTTGCTGTCGGCAAATAATCGTGGCATTGAATCAAGGTACCAGTCAAACACGAGGTGTGGTGTATGGGGCAGGTCAAGATCTTCGCGCATGCGCTCAACACCCTGCAGATACCAGAGTGGAAAAGCGCCGCTGTCACCCCAAGTGAACATGACCGCATTCTGTGGTAATGAGCGCAGTGAATTTGTAGCGTAATCAAAGGCGATATAGTTGTTATGCTGATCGTTTTCATAATAGTTAACAGCACACAACGCAGTCGGAAGCGAAAAAAAAATCACTGCACACAATGCGTATACCGCAATCCCGATCTGCTCAGGGAGCCGAGCATTACGCACTGAGTACCCAAGCAGATTAAAAAGTCCGAGACCGATCAAAACAGCTGTAAGCAGATATAGTGGAGTAAAAAACTCCTCGGTCAGGAATATCAAATCCAGTTGCGTATTGAAATATCCTGCGATTACCAGCAGAAAGACCAGAACCGCAGACAGGTAACCAACAAACAAGGCCCGGTTCTTTTTCCAGAGATAGATAAGCCCCAGCAATCCCAGCACAACACCCATCCACGTAAACTCACGCGGCAAATTGAAGGCTTTTATCTGTGCCAAAAGTAGTGCTGCATCACGCGTATGCGGCTCTGACGGATAACCTTTTCGAAAAAAATGCCAAAGGAATTGGTCAACTGTTTTGGAGTCTCCCCAGTTAAGCAATGGATTGCTTATGGCTCGAAGAGGCAGATAAAGATGAACTGAAAAGCCGAGCATGGCAAAAGCTGTGGCCAGAACCAGTTCCTTGACTCTGGTAATCACGCGCCAGTCAGTCAGAACAATCATCAGAAACCAGGCTGGCAACAGCAACACGATGGATTGATGCACTGCCATTGTCAACCCGGCCAGAAAGGTACACACATAGACATATGATGGCCGTTCACTGCCAGCAATGTAATTTTCACGCCAACTTAAAAGCAGATAAAAAATAATAGCCGAAACAAAAGCAAGCAGTGGATACGGTTTATCATGGTTGGATTGAAGCCACAGGCGGGGAGTTACACTGAAAGACAAGGCTGCCGCCAATCCGGCCGATTTGATGGCAATACGATTGAAACGCTCGTCATCCAGCAGAACTTCATTTTTCAGCAGATATGTAACCAGAACATATACAACAAGGCAGGCAATTGAAGATGATGTCGCTGTAGCGACATTGATGCGAAAGGCAATGTTACCCAAAGGAATCCATGTAAATGGCTTGGCGTACATCAAAAACAGGGGATATCCGGGTGAATGGGCAGATCCCATTGACGCAGTAGCCGTCAAAAACTCGCCACTGTCGAAAAATGTAACCGAAGGAGCCAAGGTTGCCATATATAAGACAAACGGAATAATGCAGGATAATACAAGAAATGGATCAAATAGGTTTTTATTTATTTTCAAGACATTCACTTACTGACCTCTTCTGCCCCTTGAATATCTCTAAGCGAGATCTTGTTTTTCCAAAGATGATAAAAACCAGCGATAATTACGGGGAAAAAAGCCGTCCCATGAATAATCAGGGCAATACTTAAGGATGTCGCTTCAGGTATTCCAAAAATTGATAATCCCTTGAAGCAGGCATAGTGATAGGTTCCTATAAAGCCGGGTGAGGCAGGAACCATGACAGCAAACACCAACAATACCATTATAAACATTGAAGCGGTGATAGGCAGATTTATGCCGAATGAGCGCAGAGTCATATCTACCGGCAAAACGGCAAAGGTCCAGATCAGTATCGATGATAGAACAATGGCGGCCATATGCCCACCGTGTGACGACAACCTGATACCGCCGATAAATGAGCCCAGCATCGGAATTACTCTTTCAGTAATACTCTGTGGAAACGGCTTTAACAATAATCTGACAAATGAGAGCATCCGCATTGTCTGACGTTTCAACAAGAACAGAAAAAAAAGAACAATGCAGTAGAGCAGAAACATGGCAACGCCCCCTTCTTTAAGAGCAGTCGCAGCATCTTCCATCCCCGGCGGAAGTTCCACTGTAAAAAGAGTAATGAGCAGCATCACCAGAACGGTAAAACCGTCAAAAAGACGGTCAATTACTAACGAAGCAAATACGGATGGTGTCTCCAGTTGCTCACGACTTGCCAGGACATGCGCTCTGACAAATTCCCCAAGGCGGGCTGGAAGCAGGTTATTTGCCATATATCCGATAATCGTCGCTGAATACAAAGCTGAGAGGGGAATTTGCTTCAAGGAAATAAGCAAATAACGCCATCGCACGGCCCGCAAAAAATAACTGACGAAAGTAAATATGACTGAAAAAACAATGTAGCGAAAGTCCACTGAACGAAGTGCAGCTACAAGTTGTCCAAAGTCAATCTTCCTGAAAAGAAGTACCATGAAAAAAATACTGATTCCAATACCCACCCAGAATTTAAAATCAATTTTTTTGATCACAATTTTCCAATCACACGAGGCTTTATGAACTTGTCCTGCACACTGCCCAGAACAAGCCGGGTCGTTTCGACGTCGTGACTGATTGCAGCAACCAGTTCGTCAACATTGGCAAATTTTTTCACATCCCTCAATCTCTGAACAAAAAACACTGCTATTTCCTGACCATAAATCTGTCCGGAAAAATCTAGCAGAAAAACTTCTATCGTGCTGGCATGTCCATTAAAGGTAGGATTGAAACCAATGTTGCATGCACCCTGCACAAGCCTGCCGGCCAGCGAAACCATCACAGCGTAAACACCATCCGGTGGAATCATTTCGTTCAAAGTAGAAATGTTGGCAGTAGGAAATCCCAACGTATGACCGATATCACGCCCATGCACAACCGTACCCGAAATCATGTAATAACGACCAAGTATTCCTGAAACCGACGAAACGTCCCCAGCAGATATCCGGCTTCTGGCCAGACTGCTGCTGTATATAAGGCCCCCTTCACCAACTGGATCAATATCCTCGAGAGTGAATTTCAATTCGAGTCCCAATCGTTCCAGTGTCTCGAAGTTTCCTTCCCGTCCACGCCCGAAAGCATAATCATGACCGATGATAATACGAGTCATCCCCAACGAATCACAAAGTATATCTCGCACAAACGACTCTGCAGACATTTGTGATATTTCAGGAGAAAATTGGATTAAAGCCAGACAATCAACTCCTGATTCGGCAATCAGGGCCACTTTCTGTTCAAAAGTGGTAATGCGGCAGGGGGCAGAGTCAGGAGCCAGTATTTTCAGCGGGTGAGGTTCAAAGGTCACGACTATCGATGGAATACCAAAATCGCGGCTTTCCTCCTTCAGTCGTCTGAACAATGCAACATGTCCCAAATGAACACCATCAAAATTTCCAATAGTTACAACCGATTTATTATAATTTTTATTATATAATTCCGACCCAGTTAAAATCCGCATCTATAAATCCCGTCTCAATATTTTTCAGACTGCCCTGCTTAACCTATCATCGCCAGTTCAAGCCGTTTTCCCCATCTCCTTAAGAGTTCTTCCCGTACTGAGACGTGGCCAACCGAAGTGAGTTCAGGATCTTTTTCTATAAGATCGAAAGCCGCCTGACGGGCCTGTTCCAGCACTGAAGCATCCCTTAGGATATTTGCAACCCGGAAATCGGGCATACCGGCCTGGCGCGTACCTAGAAAATCTCCAGGGCCGCGAATTTCCAGATCGGCCTCGGCAATCCGGAACCCGTCGGTAGTGGACTGCATCACACGCAACCTTTTTTCACCAACTTCCGATAATTTACCGGGAGTTAAAAGGATACAGCGGGATTTGGCGAGCCCACGCCCTACCCTGCCCCGTAGCTGATGCAACTGCGAAAGGCCGAAACGCTCGGCGTGCTCGATTACCATCAGAGTCGCATTGGGAACATCAATACCGACCTCAATCACCGTAGTTGATACAAGAATATCAATTTCACGGTTCTTGAAGGAGTTCATAACGTGCTCTTTCTCTTCAGGATCCATTCTACCGTGAAGCAAACCCACCTTTAGAGTCGGAAACACTTCCGTTTCCAGATGCTCTGCCATCTGACTGGCAGCTTTCAGGTCAGACTTCTCGGTTTCCTCAACCAGAGGATAGACAATAAAGGTCTGACGCCCATGTCGTGCTTCGTCACGGATCATATCATAGACCTGACTGCGACGTGACTCAAAAAATACCTTTGTCTCTACCGGAATTCTTCCAGGTGGCATTTCATCAATCACAGACAGGGACAAATCACCAAACAGAGTCATGGCCAGCGTCCGCGGAATCGGCGTGGCTGTCATAAGCAGTATATCCGGGTTGGTACCCTTCTTTTTAAGAACTCCGCGTTGCAGCACGCCAAAACGATGCTGTTCGTCGACAATACCCAACCCCAAACGCAGGAATTCGACCTTTTCTTGAATAATGGCGTGTGTACCGACAACAATCTGCGCCCGTCCGTCAGCGACACGTTCAAGCAACTCTTTTTTGGGCTTTCCCTTCAGGCTGGCCGTTACCAGACAAACCTCGATACCCATCTTTGTACACCAGCGATGAATGGTATGCCAATGCTGCTCGGCTAAAATCTCGGTTGGGGCCATGATTGCCACCTGATAACCATTTTCGACAGCAACCAGAGCGGCCATAAGAGCAACCAGGGTCTTGCCGCTGCCGACATCACCCTGAACCAGACGGTGCATCGGATGCGGCGCCATCATGTCAACTTTAATCTCCGACAAAACCTTTCGTTGGGCATTGGTCAGTTCGAATGACAACAACTTAACCAACTCTTTGGTATAACGATGGGTGACCTGAAAGGCGATTCCCTCTTCCAGCGCCACGCCCCGTTTTTTTAGGGCCAAACCCAGTTCCCAGTAGAAGAATTCGTCAAAAGCTATGGCCCTGTGCGCGACGGTGCACCCTTCATTAAATTCATTCAGATTTGCATCAAGAGCTGGTGTATGAATCTGACCTAAAGCGATCTTAAGTGGTGGAAAGCCGACTGGAAGTATCGCAACCGGGACAGCACTTTCCACATTATTGAGAAAAACATCCTGAATCTCTTTCATAATCCGACGCATGGCCTTTTGATGCAGCCCTTCGGTCAGCGGATAAACCGGCACAATCCTTCCGAAATTGGCCGGGTCAGATGCCAGCACAGACTTTGGGTCACAGCCATCGGACAGCCACTCGGCCTCTGGATGATGAACTTCACGCTGATAACCAAACTGGTTTATCTCGCCGACAAAAACCCCATTGCGTCCAACCTTCCAGGTACGTTTCATCCAAACAGCATTGGCATGAAACCACTTGCAGGTGATCGTGCTGGAATCGTCGCCGACAACAACCTCAAAGACACGCCGTCCCCCCTTGGTGGTGGATGCGTCCGCCGATAGAACCCTGCCATAAAACACCGCAGTCTGGCCAGGGCGAAGTCTGGCAATCGGAATCAACTCGCGACGATCCTCATAACGCAGCGGCAACAGATAGAGAGCATCCTCAACAGAACGAATATCTCGTTTCTCAAGCAGTGAGGCCATTTTGGGACCGATCCCCTTTACAAACTGAACGCCGGTCTGAAGGTTCTTGCTTTTGATTGCATTGGCAATAGTTTTATTGTTAGTAACCACCACAGCAGGCAACGGTGAAGAACTGTTTTGCAATATCAGTTGATTGCCGTCAGATATATCAACGCTAACCTTATCTCCAGGCGAAAGACCAACCGAGCGAAGCAGGTCCGCCGGTACAATCAGACTTCCGTCTTTTTCGACTGTTACGTTCATATAGTCATCCTTGGCAAACAAAAACCCTCAAAGGGTAAACCAAT
>JBBQCH010000122.1:0-9952 GCA_038318485.1 Geobacterales bacterium | reverse complement strand
GTTGATCAGAAAGCATGAAGTGCTCTCCGAGCTGATGGAGGAGCACATCAAGCTAAAAAAAGAACTTGGGGAGCTTTAACAGGCGGCTGGGTTCCCCATGACATTCGCGATGCCGTTGTCGATTACACCAAGGAATGGAGCGACAAGGCGGAGATCCCGCTGAAGCACTTCAAAGGGCTTCAATGTTGTGACTGCCAACGATGGTCGCGAGGCCATAGAAGTCTATAAAACAAGAGCAGATATAAGCTTCGTCATTCTTGATCTTACCATGCCGCATATGGATGGCGAACAGTGCTTCAGGGAACTACGGGCGCTGAATCCCGAAGTGAAAGTAATCATGAGCAGTGGGTTCAGTGAGCTGGAAGTGACGCAGAAATTCGTTGGCAAGGGGCTGGCTGGATTTATTCAGAAACCTTATAAGCTGTCAGCATTGCGTGAGGGCATTATTGGATTAGATACAATGAACAAAACCCCAAACCAAGAAATAGACCTATAAAAACACTTACACAAAATGTTTCACATTCATTTGCCGGATTTATAACCAGCTGTAAAACTATTATTTTTTGTTCTCTTTTACAGAATCACAATTCTCATGTGATATATTTGTGTTAACTAATCGGTCGAGGACTTCGACACCGCTCCTCAAACTTTCGGCGGAGTGATGGGCATAACGCTTAGTCAACTGAAGGCTATTATGGCGCATAAGCTTCTGGACTTTGTAGCTGTCCACGCCGTTCTGAACGAGTCTCGTTGCAAAACTATGACGGAGATCGCCAGCAATTTCCATTTTTCTGATTAATTTTGTACATAATTTACACCCCTACATTCCCGATAAACCTTTGCACTAATTAATATATTTGTATATAGATCATATGACTTTGAATTTAATAATTTAAAAGTGATGTTTTCCTAATAATCTGTTCAATTTATGAGGCAAGGTCAAATGCAATCTTCATACGCAGCATTGAAGAAAAATCTTACTAATGAAAAATGGAGAGAGTGCATGATTAACAAAGCGTTTAACGATCATCACAAGCGGGTTCTTGTTGTGGATGATGATGTCATGCTTCGACTTCTTGCCCGTGAAACTCTTGAACAGGCAGGTTTCCTTGTAGATGAGGCTGCCAATGGTAAACAGGCAATAATAGAGTTTGAGCGATCAAAACCGGAGCTCATATTTCTGGATGTAATGATGCCTGACTGTAACGGTTTAGATATTTGCACTCAGATCCGGGAGCATCCGGAGTATAACAACGCTGCCATTATTATTATGACTGGTCTTCATGATTTTGATTCTATACATCGGGCTTATAAAGCTGGAGCGACAGACTTTATTATTAAGCCTATTAACTGGACGGTGTTTGGTTACCGCGCCAACTTCATTGCCACGGCAAAGCAGGCATCGGATCAGGTCCGCTACCTTGCCATGTTTGACTCCTTAACCAATTTACCCAACAGAGTACTGTTACTGGACCGACTAGGGCAAGCAGTCCACTACGCTGCGCGTTACAACAAGATGTTTGCGGTACTGTTCATAGATTTGGACTTCTTTAAACAGGTAAACGATACCCTGGGGCATGACATTGGAGATCTTCTTCTTAAGCAAGTCGCACAGAGAATGCTCCTGACAACCCGTAGTTCTGATACGCTGGCACGATTGGGCGGCGACGAATTTATCCTTGTAATCCAAGATGTTGCTTCGCCTGAAGCTATCCAGATCGTAGTACAGTTATTCATGGAGCATTTTTCCAAGCCTTTTAAGGTAGACTCCCATGATATATATTTGACCGCCAGCATTGGGATAGCGATCTATCCATCCGATGGCACCACATCAAGCGATCTCATCAAAAATGCCGACATTGCAATGAATCACTCAAAAAAAATTGGCAAGAATGATTACAGGTTTTTTTCATTCGATATGCAAAATGAATTATTACAACGCATTACTATTGAAAAGGAATTACGTAAGGCGATTGACTCCAATGAGTTTGTATTGCATTACCAGCCACGAATTGAGTCAGTATCAGGTCAAGTGGTTGGTATGGAGGCACTGGTGCGCTGGGCACATCCAGAAAGAGGCTTGATTCTTCCGGAGGAGTTCATTTCTATTTCAGAGGAAATCGGCTTGATCGTACCACTTGGGGAGTGGGTGCTTCGTGAAGCATGTTCACAAACCAAGGAATGGATACAAACTGGCTGTGCTTCTCTGAAAGTATCGGTCAACGTTTCCCCAGTTCAGTTCTTGCGTGGTGATGTTCTGGGAATGGTGAAGCGCATTCTTGAAGAAACCGGCCTACCACCAGCACATTTAGAAATCGAGATCACTGAAAGCACCCTTATGCAACTTAGAACAATGTCAATAGCCACTAAACCAGATTCATTGTGCAATATGTTGGATCGGGCCAATGGAACTCAATCAGATCTTATTACTATTTTACAGTCATTGAGAGCTATGGGAGTTTCAATAGCATTGGATGATTTTGGCACAGGTTACTCATCCCTTAGTTATCTAAATATTTTTCCGATTGATGTGCTTAAAATAGACCGCTCGTTCATAAATGTTATTGACGAGTCTACTGACAGTCCCATAATAACAGCAATTATAGCAATGGCAGATAAACTGATGTTGCATGTTGTTGCGGAGGGGGTAGAAACAACTTCCCAAAAGGACTATCTGATCAGTAATGGCTGTGATGAATTGCAGGGATATCTGCTGGGCAGACCGGTGATATGGTCAGAATTTATTAAGACTCTTGGGCCATAGCCGGTAGTGCAAAGTGAGTTTATATATAAAATATTTGAATACGCCTGATGACGTGGTAAGAAATAAATGGGCGCATTTTTATTAAGAGTGGGTTTTAGCCCACCCCTCAACGGCAGGGTTCATGTCCGCGATGAGAAGACAGGCGGTGGAGAAAATGATGTAATATGTTTCAGACTAGGAATTGAATATTACTAATAACGCTCCATAAAAACAGTATTATTGGGGTTAAGCCCACCATAATAAGATCTGAACGGTAATCGCATTGAGGACCGTTTGGAGAAAATGTACATGGACAAGCTCGATGCGATTATAAGCGATGATGAGTATAAGAGGTTGAGCAATAAGTCCAGGGAAGTTTTGACTGATTTGAAGACAAGAATTGATCTGTTGGCAGTGAAAAATCAAACAAATATCGACAGCGGGAAGCGCTTACTCTAACTCGCTCAAAAGGCCGCCAGTCTTTACTCTGAACAGATTCCAGAGGAAAAACGCAAATTGCTAAACCTGGTACACTCGAACTCGACTCGGGCGAGTGTTGAAATGCCATCAAACTACAGAAAACCATTTGATTTAATTACATAAATTAACATTGAACACCAACTAAAAAAGGCCACCTTTCCGGAGAAAAGTGACCTTTTTTAAAAATGGCGTCCCATACCGGATGAATCCGATAACTGGGAAATATGCTTTAACTTCAATGTGATAAAGTGACCAACGGTAACGAGGCTGACCGGGCGGGTTTTAGGCCCGGTCGTGCCGATTGTTGGGCATCTTTTTTACAAATTCAAGGTCATTGTTCTCATACTTATTCTAAATACTCCAACTTGCTATTTGACAATGTGTAGCCACGGGGCTACAGTATGCTCATGGTAGAAATTCGCAAAACCGAACTGTTTGCCAAATGGATTGATAACCTTCGCGACATTCAGGCAAAAGCTCGCGTCCTCGTTAGGGTTGAGCGCCTTGCCTCCGGAAACTCAGGAGACGTAAAGCCAGTTGGTGAAGGTATCTCGGAAATGCGGATCGACTACGGCCCCGGTTACCGGGTGTACTTCACAAAACGCGGTAGCGAATTGATTATCCTTTTGGCCGGTGGTGATAAAAGCAGTCAAGCCCATGATATCAAGGTAGCACTTCGCATTGCACAGAATCTTTAGGAGCCTAATATTATGCCAAAAACAACTACCAGTCGCTATGATGTCGCCGAACATCTCCAAACCCCTGAGGATATGGCTGCCTATCTTGAAGCTTGTCTCGAAGATGCCAATGGCGATGCGGCTTTTATCGCCAAAGCGCTTGGTGACATAGCACGTGCAAAAGGAATGTCTCAAGTCGCACGCGATGCCGGTCTTTCTAGAGAAAGTCTTTACAAAGCACTTTCAGGGGAGCGAATTCCTGGCTTCGATACTATCCTCAAAATTGTTGCAGCGCTGGGGCTCAAACTGCACGCAGAAGCTGCCCATTAAGGGCTACACTGACCAATTTGCTCCCAGCTCCTCAAAATTCCTGGTAATGGTCGCAGCCAACTCGACAGCCTCGGCATTAAGATCCTGCAACTCCACGTGAATCTCCCGAAGGGCTTCCTCAAAGTCGAATTCTTCATCCACCTCTTCAGGCGCAACACCTACATAGCGCACCGGCGTCAGGCTCCAGTCGTTCTTTTCGATCTCTTCCCGGTCTACCAGCTTGACCAATCCCGGAACATCCCGAAGCGCTGCATCTGGAAAACGCTCCTGCAGCCAATGGGTCTGTTTATAGAAGTAACGCACCAACCTGAGCTGTTCGACCGCATCCTT
Source organism: Geobacterales bacterium (assembly GCA_038318485.1). Lineage (GTDB taxonomy): Bacteria > Desulfobacterota > Desulfuromonadia > Geobacterales > Pseudopelobacteraceae > JACRCG01. The sequence continues at coordinate 5,392 of JBBQCH010000122.1, read as the reverse complement.
TCTGGCCTCATCGAGTGCCTTCTTCAGGCGATTGATGTCGCGGCTGCTGTAATGCTCGCTCTCCCTGGCGTTCAATTCCTTCTCACAGTGATCGGTCAGGCGCGTGCCCAGTTTGTAGGCCAAGTCGATCTCCTTCACCAGGTCGCGACACTGATCGGCCATAGGAGCAATGGCTGCTGCCGCTGCATGAAGAACACTGTTATCCAGGGTTCGCTTTTTCAGGGAGTCGTTCCGTAATATATCTGCCAGCTGGGAAATACTCCGCCCCGCACAGCTTACCGCATCGAAAGCAGTTCCCAGTTCTTGCAGAACTTCAAGCTGAGTGGCGTCGATGTTTTCCATTTTCAGATAGAGTTTAACTTTCTCTGATAATACGGCAGAATGCGTATTGAACGCCGAAAGAAAAGGGCTAAGTTCAACGGCTTGTCGCAGGCATTCCTGTATATAAGAGCGCTGCAATTCCAGGAATCGTTTCTGCTCTCCCCGATACAGCCAGACAATGCTGGTGAGGTTTTCCAGCTGCTCGGGGCTGAAGTCGTAAACCTTGCGGGTAACCTTGCGGTAGATGCTGCGAGCGTCGATCATCAGCACCTTGTCGAGTTTGTCCTCTAGCTTGTTTTTGTCGAAAAACCAGAGTTCACAGGGAACGGTGCGGGTGTAGAAAAAATTGGGACGGATAGCGATCATGGCGTCCACATGACCGGTTTCGATCAGTTTCTGACGCACCTTCTGCTCGTCACGGCCGGCACTGGACGCCTGGGAGGACATGACGAAACCGGCCCGGCCGGTATCATTGAGATAACTGTAGAAGTACGAGATCCAGAGATAGTTGCCGTTTGAAACAGCCCCTTTCTGGTTAACTCCCGGCAGTCCGAAGGGGAGACGCGGGTCGCCTTTGACCTTGTCGGCATCCACTTCGTCCACGTTGAACGGAGGATTGGCCATGACGAAGTCGGCCTTGCCGAGCATCTCGTGATTGTCCTCGTAGTAGGTAATCCCTTTTTGAACATCCCCCTCCAGGCCATGCACAGCAAGATTCATCTTGGCAAGGCGGATGGTGGTGGGGTTTTTCTCCTGACCGTAGAAAGTGACCGCCTCAGTGGGGTTGCCGTGTTGATTCTCAATGAAGTGGGCACTTTGGACGAACATACCGCCTGAACCGCAGGCCGGGTCAATCACTTTGCCGTGGTCGGGTTCTATGACGTTGACGATCATCTGCACCAGAGAAATCGGGGTAAAGAACTCGCCGTTGTCATGGGCGCCCTGGTCAGCGAACTGGGTCAGGAAGTATTCGTAGATCCGGCCGAAGACATCACCGGAAGCGCTCTTCAGTGACGCATCATCAAAGACCCGCAGGATACGCCCCAGCAGCACGTTATCCAGAACCTGATATTCCTGCTTGGGGAGGATTCCCTTGAGGGTTTCGTAATCCTCCTCGATGGTATCCATGGCGTCGATGATGGCTTGGGAGCGATCCTTATCATCAGACAGCCCCACCAGGTAATCGAACTGTGCTTCTGGCCGCAGGTAGATGGCAGTCTTCTGTCCGAAGTCCTCTTTGGTTAATGGCCTGATCTTGCCGCCACGGGTTGGGAGAGATTTTTCGATCTCACTTTTCACATTCAGATAGCGGCTGTAGGCATGACGCAGAAAAATCAGCCCCATGATGGGGAGAAAGTATTCGTTGCTGGCAAATTCACTATTGCCGCGGAGCTGGCCTGCCGCGCTCCAGAGACGTCGTTCAACGGCTTCGATGTTGTGCATGGGACTCCAATAACCTTTTCAATCTGATCTGTGCGTGTTTATCGTTTGGTCTGCTCTAGCCAAGCCGCAAACTCCAAGGGGCGAATGCCGAAGCGTATCGCATTCCCTTCGTGCAGGTTTTCAAACTCTTCAAAGACAAGTTTTACGAATTTGTCATGGTCTTCTTCGGCCACCGCCGAGGGAACGACCGCTGACACTGTTCCATCGGTCGGAGCCTGCTGTTGAAGTACAATCGCCTTGACTGCCGCGCTGAGTGCTTGCCGGTACCGCAAGCGGAATGTGTCCGGCGGCACCAGCTCCTGCCGGATTGCCAGATACTGCTGGCAGGAACGCTCATAGGCCCAGACAAAGACATCTCGCAGCAGTTCTATCCGGTTCAGTTCGTACACCCCGAGCATGGCTTCTACATAGGCTCGTTCCGGTACATCGATAAAGGAGAGTGGACAGAGGTTGTGCCGGATCAACGGGATGTTGGCGGCCAGTCGGGAGACGCGCTTGTTGACGTCTTCAAACGGCTGCAGGTATGGCAGATGCACCATGACAAAAAAAGCCTGTTCAAATGGATCGCGAATCTCTTTGGCCATGGAGAGGATGATCCTGAAAAGTTCATCCAACCTCTGCGGCATGGCAATTGGCAGATAGACACTGCCGCCGATGTCAACCGGACGATGACGAATTCGCCCGCAGGCGCTGCGGTCTGCAAGGAGGCCATCGGAGAGGAGTGCATGCAGGCTGAATATGGTGTAGGGGGCAAAATCGACCAGATCAGCTTCGTTCACCAGCAGCTCGATGGCGGCCTTGTGATTGAGGATCATCTGGGTTTCCAGAGCATCTTTCCCTTCTGCTGCCTGGCCGAAATCGATCAACCGCTGGGTATCGAGACGGCTGTAGGTGTTGCCTTCGAGGCGAGAGGAGGCCCAGGAGAGATCTATCAGCAGCCGATTCAGAATATCGCGGGCGAAGGTTCCGGCCGGCCGCTCATCATCGGGTGGCGTACCGATCTGACGAAGCTGCTCCCGCAGTTCGAGCGGCAGGTACGAAGTTTCATTAGGATAATACGCTTCAAGAAAACTTTGATTATATCCGACAGGTGTCCGCATCTGGCGGGGTTGGCGAACGTACGCTCTGACTTCTTCGCTTTCTGGTGAAAGGGGCACGTAAAGCTCAACAGTAGGGGTGCCAACGATGGCGGATGCGACTACACCTTCAACTGAGACAATGGCATCTTGTCTGACTGGCTGATATCTCCTGCCTTTTTTCTCTCCAGCCAAGGCGATCCGGCTCATGTCATGCAACACTGCCAGACGGCGCAGCAAGGTCCGGCGCTGCATCGTCAGTCCATGCCTGGAGAGTTCAACTTCCAGTCCAGATACACCAATGCCTTCCGGGTGCCCGGAAACACATTGCTCGATCAATGACAGCTCTCTGTCAGCGATATCCTTGGCCATTTTGCTACCCCGCTCTACCTGTTTTTCCGACATCTTTTATATCTTGGATTGTCCGAAAAGTCAATTTAACAGACGGCATATTTGTCATAAATAAAAGTTCACGACAGAAACAGCAATATAACTGACAACTGTCTCACCAATGCGACCGATCATAATCAAGTACTGATGGTGGTCCGTCCTTCAGCGGGTCCATACGATCTGCCTGGAGACTGGCCCAGACCAGCCACTTGGCAAATGGACTTTCAGGGTCAAAGGGGCGTGATTTGTATGCAGCATGGATAAAAGCCCGTAGTTTCTGGCTTTCATGCCAAGCTTCGCTCTGTTTTTTAAGTGTTTCGATCTTCTCTTTCTCCTTGCGAATCAAGGCATCCATTTCCCAGCGTCGCTGCTCCTTGGCCCGGCGGAGTTCATCTTCCCGTGCCCGGCGGATGCGATCATCTTTCATCTGGAGAGCCCGCTTGATCATGGCGATGATGAAGAAATTCAGCTTCTCCTCGACTCTCCCTTTTTTGTCGTCCTTGCAGATCTTCTCATATTGATAGGCACCGGAAATTTTCAAGGAAAGCTCGCCTGTGGCTATGTAGTCGAAAGTTTGATATGGCCGATAGGATAATCGCTTTTCTTCTTTAAGTTCAGTCGGCGTCGGAATGTGTCGAATTTGACGTGACCTTTCTTCAAGCCGAAAACCAATTTGCTCATCCAGCGCCTTTGCAACTGTCGCGTTGCTCTTCTCATCGACCGATACCGTAAATCCTCTTTTCCCGAGTGCCCTTACCAGAGCATTCATGATCAGCAATGCCCGCTCGATTGATTCCGGGAAGACTGAAATATCATTGCCACGTTTCCAGTAGGTCGAAACGCGACCATAATTGTCAGGCTTGTTTTTCTTGAGTTGAGTTTTGGCCTCGGCAATGTGCTGATGGAGTGATGCTGGCGCGTCTGAAACGACAATCCGATTTTCTGGCAGTTCTTCGAACGTAATCTCCGGAACCTCGACCGGTTGAGGTAACTCATTGACGGTCAACTGTTCGGGTTCATAGAGATGAGTCACATGTTCCTTGACCCCGTCTTTGGCAGGAGGAAGCGGAGGCCGTTGTCCCTTGTGTGTCCGCAGGTGATATCCCTGGGGTGGCAGGGGGATGCTCAAGCGCTTGCAGATCTTGCGCAGCCCAACATCGGACAGGCCATACTCGGCGGCCAGAGTTTTCATCGGCTTTTCCCAGACCTGTTCATACAACTTCTGCCGTTCGAAGCGGATTGTCTTGGTACCCATGATGCCCCTCCATCAAGCCACTATATTTCAATGATCAGCTGTTTGTCGTATTGCGGATTAACCTCCACATCCTTGTACCCATAGGGATTTACAATCACGCGGGTCTTGCCGAGAGTATAGTCGAACGAGTTATGGGTATGGCCGTGCACCCAGAGATTGGGGCCATGATCGATGATCTCGTTAGATAGGTCAGTCATGAAGGCGCAATTGAGGCTGTCTCCCCGGAACCTCTGATGGATGGACAGTGGTGACACACCATGGTGTGTTACTACGACAGTCTTCTTGTCCCCGGCAGTCGCCAATGTCTCGAAGATATAGCGTTTCGACTCCTGGAACAAATCGACTGTCTCTTCCGGCATGAGACGTGTCCCGTCCGCCTTTTTGATCACGACAAAGTCGTTCATGTTCTTCCGGGCGTGCTGCATTTTGAAGAAATCCTTGCCGAGAAAATCCGTCCAGAAGGTCGCTCCGACAAACAGGACACCGTTGATTTCGACGGACTCATTTTCGAGGAAATGGACGTTCTTGGGAAACGACAGCTGGGACTTCAGCTCGTGGATGCGGCCGAAGAAATCGTTGTGATAGAAAAAGTGATTCCCCTCAACATAGATGACGGCTAGGAAGCGCTTGGCCAGGAGGCTGATGATCTTGAGCCAGGTCTCCTGGCGGTGAGCCAACCCGATGTCACCGGCAACCAGAGCAACCGTATCCCTGTCTGTCGGCAGCGGCGGAACCACCATGTCCAAAATGCGCGGGATCTTGTTGGGTTGCCAGAATTCAGCATGAATATCGGAAAACGGGCGGACAAGCATGGTACTCTCCATTGCAAAATCACATTATGTCAGAACAATCGGTAATCTACCCTAAACAGGGAAAGTTTTGGATCATTTTTCAAGTGGGGAAGCGT
>JBBQCH010000121.1:0-10055 GCA_038318485.1 Geobacterales bacterium | reverse complement strand
CTCAAGGTTGAATTCGGCCATTTTCTGTTCAATCTTCTTTTTGTCACCGATCAGGATCGGTTTGGCGATGCCCTCTTCAATCAGCGTCTGGGCCGCCCGCAGGATCTTCTCGTTGTCGCCTTCCGGGAAAACGATCGTCTTAGGATCGCTCTTGGCCTTGTTGATGATCATGCGCATGATCTCTTTGGACTTGCCCTGGGTCGATTCCAGATGCTCGATGTACTTGGCCATATCTTCAATCGGCTGACGGGCTACACCGGTTTCCATGGCGGCCTGGGCGATAGCCGGAGCAACGTGCAGCAGAACGCGCGGATCAAACGGTTTGGGAATGATGTAGTCTCTGCCAAAGGCAAATTTGACATTGCCGTAGGCCTTGCTGACCGAGTCGGGTACTTCTTCACGGGCCAGCTGTGCTAGGGCCTTGACCGCCGCCAGCTTCATCTCTTCGTTGATGCAGCTGGCGCGACAGTCCAGGGCACCGCGGAAGATGAAGGGGAAACCGAGCACGTTGTTGACCTGGTTGGGATAATCGGATCGGCCGGTGGCGATCATCACGTCGCCCCGCACGGAATGGGCATCTTCGGGAGTGATCTCCGGATCGGGGTTGGCCATGGCAAAGATGATCGGATTGGGAGCCATGCTGGAGATCATTTCCTTGGTGAAAGCGCCTTTGGCAGAAAGACCGAACAGAACGTCGGCCCCGGCGGCGGCTTCTTCCAGGGTGCGGAAGTGAGTCTCGGCGGCAAACAGTTCCTTGTAGGGATTCATTCCCTCGGTCCGCCCCTTGTAGATGACCCCCTTGGTGTCGCACATAATCATGTTGTTCGGTTTGACACCCAGGGCAATGGCCAGCTTGGCGCAGGAGTTGGCCGAAGCGCCGGCTCCGTTGACCACGATACGGATATCCTCGATCTTCTTGTTCACCAGCATCAGGGCGTTGATCAGGGCGGCCGACGAGATGATGGCGGTGCCATGCTGATCATCGTGGAAGACCGGGATGTTCATGGTTTTTTTGAGGGTTTCTTCGATGTAGAAGCATTCCGGAGCCTTGATGTCCTCCAGGTTGATGCCGCCGAAGGTCGGCTCCAGCAGCTGGCAAGCTTTGATGATCTCGTCAGGATTCTCGGTGTCCAGCTCGATATCGAAAACGTCGATGTCGGCAAAGCGCTTGAAGAGGATCCCTTTACCTTCCATGACCGGTTTGCCGGCCAGGGCGCCCAGGTTGCCGAGACCCAGTACGGCGGTGCCGTTGGAGACAACCGCCACCAGGTTGCCCTTGGCGGTATACTTGTAGGCGTCTTCGGGGTTAGCCTGGATGGCCAGGCAGGGCTCGGCAACGCCGGGAGAGTAGGCCAGCGACAGGTCGGCAGCGGTCTGGCACGGTTTGGTCGATATGACTTCGATCTTGCCTTTGCGACCCATCGAGTGATATTCGAGTGCATCCATTTTCTTGTTCATGTTATTTTTCCCCATTTCGTAGTTTTGGTCTTAATTTGTATTTGGCCGATAAACCTACGGCTTATAAACCTTCAGCAGAGCCTGAGCCATCTCGGCCGGACTGGCCGCCACGCTGATACCGCACTCTTTAAGTATCGCCACCTTTTCAGCAGCGGTGCCCTTGCCGCCGGAGATGATTGCGCCGGCATGACCCATCCGCTTGCCGGGAGGGGCGGTAAGTCCGGCAATGTAGGCTGCTACCGGTTTGGTCATGTGCTCTTTTACAAAGTAGGCGCCTTCTTCTTCCGATGTTCCGCCGATCTCGCCGATCATTATCACAGCTTCGGTGTCTGGATCGGCTTCAAACAGTCGCAGCACATCCAGGTGATTGGTCCCGTTGACCGGGTCGCCGCCGATTCCGACGCAGGTGGATTGTCCGAGACCCAGACAGGTCAGTTGCCAGACCGCTTCGTAGGTCAGGGTGCCGGAGCGGGAGACAACTCCGACTTTGCCCGGTTTGTGGATGTAGCCGGGCATGATGCCGATCTTGCACTGGCCGGGAGTGATCACGCCGGGGCAGTTGGGGCCGACCAGGCGGGTCTTCTTCCCCCTCATGTATTGTTTGACCTTGACCATGTCCAAAACCGGGATGCCTTCAGTGATGCAGCAGACCAGTTCGATGCCGGCATCGACCGCTTCCATGATCGAGTCGGCTGCAAAGGGTGGCGGTACGTAGATGACCGAGGCGGTGGCGCCGGTCTGGTGTACGGCTTCTATGACAGTATCGTATACCGGGAAGCCGTCGATGATTGTGCCACCTTTGCCAGGTGTTACTCCGCCTACCATCTGGGTACCGTATTCTCTGGCACCCTGGGCGTGGAACAAGCCGGTGGCACCGGTGATGCCCTGGGTGATGACTTTGGTGTTTTTGTTGATCATAATGCTCATTTTGATTCTCCTTCCACAGCAGCTACTATTTTCTGGGCCGCGTCGGCCATGCCGTCGGCGGCGACAATGTTCAATCCGCTTTCAGCCAGGATCTCCTTGCCGCGGGCGACGTTGGTTCCTTCCAGTCGTACGACCAGCGGTACCTGCAGCGAGACCTGCTTGGCGGCTTCCACAACGCCGGTGGCGATGATGTCGCATTTCATGATGCCGCCGAAGATGTTTACCAGGATCCCTTTGACGTTTTTGTCGGAGAGAATCAGTTTGAAGGCTTCGGTGACGCGCTCGATGGTAGCTCCGCCCCCTACGTCAAGGAAGTTGGCCGGATCGCCGCCGTAATGCTTGATGATGTCCATGGTAGCCATGGCTAGTCCGGCTCCGTTGACCAGACAGCCGATGTTGCCGGTCAGCGAGATATAGGAGAGGTCATGCTGGGATGCTTCGATTTCGTTGGCGTCTTCTTCGTCGTAGTCGCGCATGTCGCTCAGTTTGGGATGGCGGAAGACGGCGTTGTCGTCAAAGCCGAATTTGGCGTCCAGACAGATCAGGTTTTCTTCGGCGGTGATCACCAGCGGGTTGATTTCCAGCATGGAGCAGTCACAGGCCACGAAGGTTTTGTAGAGGCCCTGAAGTACCGAGACCGCTTTGACGACCAGCTTTCCTCCCAGTCCCAGACTGAAGGCGATCTTGCGGCATTGGAAAGGAGTCAGGCCGACCAGCGGGTCGACAGTTTCAGTGAAGATCTTCTCGGGGGTGCTGGCGGCGACTTCTTCGATGTCCATGCCGCCTTCGGTGGAGGCCATCATGGTGACTTTGGAGGTGCCGCGGTCAACCACCAGGCTGACGTACAGCTCGGAGGCGATATTGCAACCGTTTTCGACCAGCACGCGGGTAACCAGCTTGCCTTCCGGACCGGTCTGGTGGGTGCGCAGGGTCATGCCGAGCATCTCGCGGGAGATCAGGCGTACTTCGTCGGCGGTGCTGGCCAGTTTGACACCGCCACCTTTGCCGCGACCACCGGCGTGGATCTGGGCCTTGACGACCCAGGGGCCTTCACCCAGCCGTTTGGCCCATTCGCGGGCTCCGGCGCTGTTATAGCAGACGTGACCGTCAGGAACCGGTACGCCGAATTCTCTCAGGATTGCTTTGGCCTGGTACTCATGGATGTTCATTTTGTCTCCTTGATGTAGATTTCTGAATCAATTTAATCCCACAAAGCATAGCGCAGAATTTCTGCTTTACAAGACGGCCTTGAGATAGTCGGATGTCCTGGCTCGCCTTGCGCGCTCAGCTTCAACCGGGTCCACATCCACATGGATTTCGTCCGGAGTAATCTTGAAAAGCGGCTGTCCTTTTTGGACTATACAGCCGTCGCTTCCCTGCATGATGATCTTGTCAATGGTTCCGGAAAACGGGGCACAGATCTTGTTGAACATCTTCATGACTTCGATGATATAGAGCGGCTGTCCCTTTTCAAAATGCATCCCTTCGGTTACAAACATCGGCATACCGGGTGCCTCCTGACCGTAGTACATGCCGCCGCAGGCGGCTACGATCTCGTCGGCCTTGGTGGCGGGTGGCGGCACCAGTATTTTCTTCATCCTGGCCTGCAGGTCCGGACCGGTCAGGTATTCCGGAATGGTAATCTCCAGATCCTCTTCAACCTTCAGATCCCAGAACTTCACGTTTTCTCCGATCAGGAACAGCATGCCCAGCAGTTCCAGACCGGCTTCGTAGGCAAAATGTGCCGAGCGAATCTGTTCCCAGGTGGCCTGGTCGTAGCCCCCCTGCGTTTTTTCGTTAGCCAGAATATCTTGAAGCTTGAAATACTCTTCTCTGGTAAGCCCGAAATGCTCGCGCAGGGTGCGGGAGAACTCCAGTGATTCCTGCAGTAACTCGTTGTCATGGTCCCAGATGATGTCAGCCGCCGGCTTGTGGGGGCGATGGGACATATGCAGGAAGTCGTATGTTTCGTTCAGTACGCCCAGCGGATTTCTAAGCCAGATGACCTTGCCGTCTTTAATGGAGAAGTTTTTGGTATTCATGCTCAGCCAGCCGGAGAGCAGGTGCGGGTCATTCAGCAGTTTTTCCATGGGTCGGGTAATCAAGGTTCCCTTGCGATCAAGCACATCCGACATGCTCTTGGCCGCCTTGACGTTGCCGGGAAATTCCTTCTCGATATGCTTTGCATAATGTTTCTTGGCATGTAAAAATGCATAGACCGGGTCCAGCAGATTGGCTTCCTCCTTGAGGGTGCCCACCAGTGTCAGATAAGGAACTACAAAGCGGGTGGTCGGTTTGGCGTTGACATTGCGCCCCAAAAACCAGTTGACCAAGCCGAAGTGGAATTCAAGGTTGGTCGCCAGGTTGTCGCCGTTAAGGGTGGTGCTGCGAATGACCTGAGCCAGACGCTCGTAGCTTTCCAGCCGGTCATTGCCGGTGGTCAGCAGCAGGGCAATATTGGAGTCATACGCACCGGCGACGTTATACTTCATGAACTGGCCCGTGTCAGGATTCAGCATGCTGATGCCCTGGTCATCACGAACTTCACCCTGGATAGGCTTTGACCAGTAGCGAATTACGCCACCGGCATTGGGGGAAAGTGATGCGTCGGTTGCGTTCAGACGCGCCTCTACGGAAGTGTTGAAACGTACCAGTCGCTCCGGCCGCGGCAGTCTCTTTTTGTGCTCTGCAAGCAGAACCATGGCTTCAACCAGTGACTTGACAATGAAAAAATCATTTGAATCTTCAGGGTTGATAAATTTCAGGCTGTAGCAAAGTTCTGTAACCCGGTGTTCAACCTGGATTCTGGTGTTCACTTCCATGAAAAAGTGGTGATCCCGGTCGACGATGCACTCGAAGGTTGAGACGGAATCCAGCCCGACCGCCTTGCCGAAGCGCTCCGACTCATCTTCCATCTGCTTCAGTACTTTCAGATCGCTTTCCAGGGCTTTGACTTCGGCGGTTTTGCCGTCAGCTTTGGCGTTGGCAATGGCAGCCAGCAGCCCCTCCTGAGTTACAGATACTTCCAGCAGCTTCTGTTCATGCATCTGAAGAGAACAGTCGCGACCGCCCAGGGAAATACACCAGTCACCGTTGCCCAACAATTGAATCTCGTTATGTCGGGTCTGCTCGATGTTCAGTTCAACCAGCACATTCTTGTTGTCTCCGATGCCATTGGCCTTGACTTCGTTCAGAATTTCCCGCACAAGTCCGGGCGCTTCCGAAGCAGCCTGCCGGATGGTTTTGTCATCCAGCTTTTTGGCCGTTAGCAGGCTGGCGCCAAGAATCCGCTGCCCTTTGCCGCCGCCACCACCGATGGCCTTGAGCCGGACCCGGCTGCGGGGATATTTTGTAAACATGGCGATCACTTCCTGCTGGACCTGGGCGCACAACTCCTCCACCGAGAACAGATCGATTCCTTTGTTATAGGAGGCGTAAAGGATATGATCCGCCAGTTCTTCCAGTTTGCACTCCTTGTTATTGAGAATCAGCGGATCGCAAGCCAGTCCTTCTGCTTTCACAAGCGCCATAAGGCTTTTGCGATCAGGATGTTTTCTCAGCAGGGTCCGGGCAGTGACGTTGTCGATGCCGGGCGTTACGCTGACATTGACATTCAGGGCGGTGCGCTTGGCCTCATCCTTCTTGCCGGCGCCATCCTGGGTGGCTGAACAGGGGCCGATAAATTTGAGCCCCGAATTTTCGATGGCCGCTACGAACTCTCCATCCTCGGCCATGAAGCCGTAACCGGCGAAGATCGAGTCATAGTTGTTGTCTTTGGCGATGCTGATGATCTGATGGATGCGCTCGACCCGTTCTTCCTTGCTGGCGCCGGTATAGTCCGGAACGCGATGGACTCGGCGTGAGTCGGTCAAGGAACGCAGTTCGGGTGCCAGTGCCCGCGGGTAGGCAATCGAGTCTTTTTCCGAGATCAGAATGCCGAAGTGGGTTATGCCCATTTCAGTGTAGACATCCATCGCTTCCTTGCGGATCGGCCCACGGCAGACGATCAGCGGTTTCAGCTCTTCGCAGGCGAAGGAACGTGCCCAGGCGGAAGGAGATTGACTGAGTCGGCGCTCCCGGTGGATCAGGGGATTGTTCTGGTAGTAATCGGTTTTAGGCATTGATTTATCTCTCCAATCTATTAGCGAAATGTTGAATTTGGAATCAGTAAAACTCACGATGCACGGCTTGCAGCGGACCGGGCTTGTAATGTCTGAGGAAGAAATTCATGTTTTCGCCCAAAACCTTGCGCAGATCGGTCGGCATGACCAGAGATGATATGGAGCCAAGGCTTAATGCCTCTTTGGGGTTCATCAGCTCTTTCTCGTAGCGCTGATTAAGAACCGTATCCTGAAGCTTCAGCCACTCGGCCGCCTCTTTTTCGGCATCAAATTTTGCGTCAGACTCCTTGCTGCCGGCCTCCAGGCGTTGCTTAATGCCGAGTTTGATACGTGCAGCAGCAGAACTGCGCAGTTTGCGGAGTTCTGCTTTGTAGACGAACTCTTTCCCGGCCGGTCCCATAACCGCCAGACGGGTCGTCGGCAGGGCCAGGACCAGGTTGGCGCCGGTCGGATAGTTGTTGTAGGAGGCGTAGGCTCCGCCGTAGGCATTGCGGAGAATCAGCAGAATGCGGGGTGTGCGGATATCAACGATGGAGTCCAGCATTGCCCGTCCAGCCTGGACAATCCCACGGGCTTCCTGTTCGCGCCCGGGCAGGAAGCCCGTCGTGTCTTCCATGAAGATCATCGAAATGTTGTAGATGTTGCAGAAGCGATTGAAACGGGCAATTTTGTAGGCTGCGTCACAATCGATCTGCCCGGAATCTACCGAGCTGTTGTTGGCCACGAATCCGACCACGTTGCCGCCCAGGCGGCCGAAAGCGGTAATGACATTTCTGGCGCGGTCCCGTTGCATTTCGAAATAATCGCCATGATCGCAGATCTGCTGGATAACGATCGACACATCGAAAGGGGTGTTGAATCCGGTGGGTGAGTTGAAGGCCTTTTTGAGCAGCGTGTTGATCTCCCAGGTCTTTCTGTCCAGCGGATCGCTTGTGCTTTGGAAGGGGGACAGTAAGCTGTTGTTGTCGGGAAGGTAGCTTAAAAGCTGAAGCGTTGTTCTCAGGGCGGCCACCTCGTCCTCAACAGTCAGGTCGGCAACCCCCGACAGGCCATGAACCGATGGTCCACCCAGTTCTTCCGGGCTGATATCCTCACCCAGCACCGACTTGACTACGCCCGGACCGGTCAGCCCGAAAAAAGTTTCCTTGGGCTGGATCACGAAGCTTCCCTGGCGGGGAAGATAGCTGCCGCCGCCGGCATTAAAGCCGAACATGCACATGATGCTTGGGACAACGCCGCTGATCTTGCGCAGCGCGGTAAAGGCCTCGGCATAGCCGTCCAGGCCGCCGACTCCGGCCGGTACAAAAGCTCCGGCGCTGTCATTCATACCGATCACCGGAATGCCGTTCTCTCCGGCCGTCTCGAACAGGCGGGCCAGTTTCTTGCCGTTGGTGGCATCCATGGAGCCGGCCCGTACGGTAAAATCGTGACCATAAAGCGCTACATCGCGGCCATTGATGTTCAGGATGCCGGTCACAAGCGAAGCGCCGTCCAGATTTTTGCCCCAGTTCTGAAAAAGAATGTTGGGTTCCTGCTCCGTAAGAACCTTGATCCGCTCCCAGACCGTCATGCGTTTCTTGAAGTGCTGCTTTTCGATCTGATCGATGCTGACCGATTTTATCGGGCGCTGAATCAGATCGTATCCCTCCTGCATGGCTTCTTCATAGCCGCCCGTTGCTCTGGAAATCTCACCGGGAATATTGAACTCGATCTTCTTCGCTGCTTTAAACGGGTTTTTCAGTACTGGTAATATCTTTTTCCGGGACATCTTCGCCATCCTTTTGTCATGTGGGATAGTTCAATAAAAACAGCTGGTGATTCTTGTCGCCAATCAATCTGAATTGTATGCGGTTATCTCATTACAACCGCCAAAACCTTGACTTCATCGCACTCTGCTGAAAGCAGGCGGTGTCTGAGGTTGGCATCGAAATACACGCTGTCTCCTTCATTCAGGATAATCCGCTGGTCATCGAGCAGCAGTTCGGCAGTGCCCTTCATGACGTAGAGTAGTTCTTCGCCGGTGTGACTGTAGGTGTCCGTGTTAGTGATCTTTTCGTTGAGCGTAATCAGAAACGGATCCATCTTCTTGTTTTGTTTGCGTACGGATAATGACTCATAAAAGTAGCCATGGCTTGTACCGTCCTGGGAAACTACTTTGGGAACAACCGTGCGTTCGTTGCCTCGAAGGACTTCATAAGGGCATTCATCCTCATTTTCAGTGAAAAAATGCCCGATTCTGACGTTGAAAAAATTGGCGATTCTGGAAAGAGTTGCTATCGGAGGGGAGATGTTGTTGTTTTCGATCTGTGACAGCAGTGGAGTAGAAAACCCGGTTTCATTGGCAACGTCTTGCAGCGTCATTTTTTTTGCACGTCGGAGTTCTTTGATTTTGGCTCCGATGTTGTAGTCATGCATAAATACTCCCGCTAAACCAGCATGATACAATGAACTAGTGATTGGATTGCCGTGCACGGAATACGTTATGGAATCTACTAATCACTGTTCTAAAATACCTTGTTTAGTAGTGATAAAATAATTCATTTAAAATAAATGTCAAACATAAAATTTACTTCTGGTAAAAAAATTTATTTTTGATAAATAATTGGTAGCGCTGTGGGGTTGTGCGGAAGGTCGGGCGTGATGCTTTTTATGGGGAATGAATGGCTTTGGTTGGTGAGTGTTTATGTGGTGTTAATTTGTTCAGTGTGTGGCTGTATCCTGGAAAGGATTGGTTCCGGATACGATGGTGTAGGAGCTCTCCAGGGTCTCTTCGCCAATGCCCAGATACATGCAGCCTTCAGTTATGGTCAGTGACCAGGTTATTGAGCGTTGCAGGCGGGTCGACAGCTCAATCAGAAAAGATTGTTCCAGGCTTAGAACGGTGAGGTTGGAGATGCTTTCGAGTTTTAAGCGATGTTGTTCTATCCAGCGTGGCATGTTTGAGCCGTAGGAAACCAGGATTACTTTGCCGGAGTGGCGGCCGGCTTTGGCCAGTCGTTCCGGGTCGGGCAAGCCAACCTCGATCCATATAGTTACACGACCATCAGGGCCTTTAACCCACAAGTCCGGCTCGTCTCCCGCTGCGACTCCTTTGGTGAAAGTCAATTCCGGGTCAAAAAAGAGGGCGTATGCCAGCAGCCTGGTTATCAGGCGCTCTGAAGTTTCGGAAGGGTGTTGTGCAATGGTTGTCTGTATCGGCAGAAAAAGACCGGATTCCATGTGCGCGAGCTGGATGTTGCTGCGATAAATAGTTGACGGCTGGGCCATGGAATTTGGGTCCTGAGAACTGAGAGATTTTTTATCTGGACTGCGTTCTGGCTTTTTAGTGAAAGCGCAAAGAGCAGGGGAATGGTGTGCAAAAAAAAACCCCGGACAAGTCCGGGGTTTTTGATGTCTAAATTAACTGATGTTAGACGCGTGTTACGTTCGCGGCCTGAAGCCCTTTCGGACCCTTTGTTACTTCAAAAGTTACGCTATCACCTTCTGCAAGGGATTTGAAGCCGTCGCCTACGATAGCGGAGAAATGGCAAAACACATCCTCGCCACCTT
>JBBQCH010000120.1:0-10320 GCA_038318485.1 Geobacterales bacterium | reverse complement strand
GTCCAGCAAAGGCAAATATTCGTTTCCATAATTTAGGGTGCTGAGTTGCTACGGTACCATGCACCTCACTAAGCGATTTTTCCTGGATATGGTCTTCAGGCCGAATTGTCATTTTCTGATTGGCATCCTTGTCATGGTCTGGAAATGGTGGGTGCTGATTTTCCGAACGAATTAATGCATATTAAATGATTATTAAAAGCATTTCAACAATAGCCCGCATATTTCCATAAAGCTATAAGGTTTGTCAAATCAGATAAACTGCCTACTGCCCGACTTATTCCGGTTTTAAATCAAATTTGGGATTTTAGGGACATCGTGCTCACTGCGCAAGCCAGCACACTTGGAGAGGAGCCAGGCGATGGCGGTGTGTCGTTTGCAGAGGGTTTGGCGGTTTGGGGAAGAGACGTAATAGCTGCTGTCAAAAACGCTTTTTATTTGTAAATGCTTATGCCCTGATATTCCGCTGCTTGTGGCGAAGCGCGTTATTTGCTATTTTCGTATGCGAGGAATAATCATGCCCATATCCGTTGAAAAAAAAGGTCCGATACTGGTAGTCGAGGATGACCGCAACACCGCTGCGCTGGTTGCTGCTTATCTTGAGCGTGAGGGTTTTTCAACTGTTCTTGCCTATGACGGAAAACGGGCGCTCGCTGCCGTCTGCGAAACAAGGCCTGTTTTCGTAATACTTGACATTATGCTGCCTGAAGTTGACGGATGGGAGGTCTGCCGCACTTTGCGGAAGGCGTCGGATGTTCCTATCCTGATACTTACGGCTCGCGTTGAGGAAGTTGACCGGGTGGCGGGACTGGCGATGGGAGCCGACGATTACGTAGTCAAACCATTCAGTCCCCGTGAACTGGTGGAGCGGGTGAAAGCAATCCTTCGCCGGGTCAGGCCGGTTACCGTCCAGCCTGCAGTGTCACTTCTCACTTTCGACAGGCTTGAACTGGATACTGATAAACGCACTGTCACTCTAGACAGTCATCCGATATCGTTGACATCATCGGAATACAAGCTGCTGCTCGCCTTGATGAGTTCGCCGGGACGGGCTTTTTCCAGAGACGAACTACTGGATTTTTGCCACCAGGATGGCGTAACGGTAATCGATAGAGTTATCGACGTCCACATTGGCAAACTGCGCCAAAAGATCGAGAATGACCCTGCCAACCCGCGCTACATCCAGACGGTTAGGGGCCATGGCTACCGATTCAGCGATGAGGGCGACTTGAAGGGGGATCGATGAGGCAGCATCTGCTCTGGAAGTTGCTGATCGGCAATATTGTGCCGGTTTTGGCAGTCGTAATCCTTGTGGTCTGGTTGGCCATCGACCAGCTGGCAGCCGACTATTTCGCTGTGCTTATGAAGCAATACCATATCGATCCGGTTGATTCGCACAGGATGTTTCTGACTGCCATACACCGCTACCTGATCTGGTCCACTCTTGCAGCACTGGTGCTCGCCCTGCTGCTGAACTACCTGTTTACCCGCGAAATCCTGCGCCCTCTCTTCCAGATGACTGTTATCACCAAACAGGTAGCCAACGGCAACTATTCCGAGCGTGTGGAGGCCGTCTCCTCAGACGAAGTCGGGCAGCTTGCCGAGTCCTTCAACCACATGGCCGACAATCTCGAGAAGGTAGAACGCCTGCGCAAGAACATGGTGGCAGATATTGCCCATGAACTGCGAACGCCTTTGACAAACCTTTGCGGATATATGGAAGCCCTTAGCGATGAAGTCATCCCACCTTCGCGCGAAACCTTCAAAATGCTTGAACAGGAATCTTTACGCCTTGTCCACCTGGTCGAGGACCTCCAGCAACTGGCCAGAGCCGATGCAGCAAGGGCTCACCTCGAATGCAGGGAAATATCGTTGCATATGCTTCTTGGCCAAATTGTGGACCTGTATCAGCCTAATTTTCTGGAAAAGTCAATTACTGTTGAGTGGCAGCTGGAGCCCGGGACCGGGATGGTCATTGCTGACGGAGACAAACTTCTGCAGGCAATTCGTAATCTGGCCGATAATGCATGGAAATATACCCCGCATGGCGGCACGGTTATAATTTCGACAGTTCAAACGACGGGCGGTATTAAAACCACATTTGCCAACTGTTGCGCGGGTATCTCTGGAAAAGACATTCTATTCATTTTCGAGCGCTTGTTTCGGGCAGATCGCTCGCGCTCACGAGATGTGGGTGGCGCAGGCATTGGCCTGGCAATCGTCAAGGAGCTTGTAGAAGCCCACGGTGGCCAGGTCGGTGCTGAAAGCGACGCGAACTGGACTCGAGTCTGGTTTACCCTTCCTGCTTGAACTCTCATCAAACCCCTCATCTTTATCTAATCTTTACATAACCATTATTTATTCTTTACGTTACCCTGTTATTATTGATTCAGACGTGAAAGACGCTTTGGCGCTTCTTTCACGGAGCGATTCAAGCCAGGGGGTGAATAGATATGAAAATCTCGGTCATTTATAAAAACGACACATTGGGCATGGTCAGCGTTCATGAACTGAATGAATTGCTTGAGAAGAATGCCATATCTGGTTTCCGCCGTTCATCCGGATGGACAGTGGTTGGCAAGGACGAACTTCGAAACAGCCGCATCAATGACAGCGGCAGCTGGAAAGATCGAAAAATCAGCCAACTGCTGCTGAAGATGTATGCTGATTCGTATGTTCAAAATGACGGAACTGTCCATTACCAATGGGAGGGGTTGACCAGGAAGTGAAATTTAACCCGCAGCGAAAGGCGCTCTGTTGTTCTTAAATCTTCGTAAAAAGGAGAAATGATCATGCGAAACAAGATCCTGTTAGGCGGAACAATTATTTTCTTATTGGTGGCCTTTGTGGCTATGCGGACTGCTTCATCCGGCAGTGGCAAGCTCCAACCGCCTGTTGCAGCACAGCCGGGAGTGCTGGAAAAGGCCACCTTTGCCGGAGGATGTTTCTGGTGCATGGAGCACCCTTTTGACGAACTTCCCGGCGTGGTTTCGGTGACTTCGGGGTATACCGGCGGAAACAGGAAAAATCCGACCTACGGAGAAGTCTCTTCAGGGGTTACAGGCCATGCTGAGGCGGTCCAGATTGTCTATGATCCAAGAAAGATTACTTATGAAAAGCTTCTGACGGTCTACTGGCACAATATCGACCCGACCGTTAAAGACCGGCAGTTCTGTGATTCCGGGAACCAGTACCGCAGCGCCATCTTTTACCATAATGAGGATCAGCACCGCATAGCTGTTCAATCGAAGTCGGCCCTGGAAAAGAACAAGCCCTTTCAGAAACAGATCGTAACCGAAATTACTCCGGCAGGTGAATTTTACCCGGCCGAAGAATATCACCAGCACTACTACAAGAAAAACCCGATCAGGTACAATTACTACCGCACCAGTTGCGGGCGCGACCACAGACTCAAAGAGTTGTGGGGCGACAAAGCTGGACATTAACGTTCAGAGGAGGACTGCCATGATTTCACGTAGAATATTTCTAGTCGGCGGTTTGCTGGCTCTCATTACAGCCTGCAACAAAAAAGGAGCAATCCTGGCAGCTACGTCAACAACGGCCGCCTCAGGGCAAGCAAAGACATCCCGGATACGGATTTATTCCGCAGTTCAACAGAGGTACATCATGAGCGACAAGGTTATCAAGAGTGATGCAGAATGGCGCCGGCAGCTGACACAAGAAGAGTACCACGTCACCCGCGAACAGGGGACAGAGCGGGCCTTTACCGGCTCTTTGCTGAATAATCACGAAAAAGGGTTCTACCAGTGCGTATGCTGCGGCAATGACCTGTTCAGCTCGGAGCACAAGTTTGAATCGGGTACCGGCTGGCCCAGTTTCTGGCAACCGATCGCTCCCGAGAATATCGTTGCCAGGGCAGACAACGGTTTCTTCATGAAGCGGACCGAAGTGCTCTGCAGTCGCTGCGATGCTCATCTGGGGCACGTATTCGATGACGGACCTAAGCCGACCGGGCTACGCTATTGCATGAATTCGGTTGCCTTGAAATTCGCGAAGTGAGTCAACTTCTCTCCTGTAATTCATTTTGGGTCGGTTGATTCCTGCAGAAGCATGTAAATTCTTTACAAAACAAACCCGAACCGCAGAGTTGGACTGCCTGATTCGGGTTTGTTTTGTGCAGGGGGTGATTATAGTTGAATTCGGGTGTGCAGCCCGGAAGTTAAAAGTTGTTGGAAGCGTGTTTGGCAGAAATACGTTGCCTGTATTCAATTATTTCTTTTCTGAGGGAAGCCAGTCTGACGACTTTCTCGTCTACCGCATTGATGTGTCTGTCAAGAATCTGGATCAGTTGCGGGATAAGTCGATCGGTTTGTTTTGCCTCGCCGTACACAACATAAAGATCCTGCATCTCTTTGATGGTCAGCCCCAGCTCCTTCAGCTTCATTATGAATTTTATACGCCGGACAAAGTAGGGAGAATAGCCCCTGTTTGCGCCGTCGGCTCTTTCTTCAGACTCAATAATCCCAACTTCTTCCCAATACCTGAGTGTTCTGGTAGTCAGTCCGATGCTCTTGGCCAGTTCGCCTATTGGAATTATCTCTTCGCCTTCTTCCTTGCTGGACATGTTTACCTCAGTTTCATAAATAGTTGCGTTATTCAGGTATTTATTAGGTACGAATGGTCTGTTTGTCAATAGGTTTGTGCCGGCCGTTCTGTCGGGTATGCGTGCTTCCGTTCCTGGCATATCCGGCCTGATCTCGCTGTATGGCATTGACGGCTTCATGTCTGCTATTGGTCCCATGTTCTTGCTTATAGTAGTTTGCTGGTTATTGCCGAATCTTGTCTCTATGCCGGTAAACTTTCTTTGAGTGAGATTACAGGGGATTTGTTTCAGTTGCTGTTTCCATGGGGGCTACCCTCTGCCTTTGGTGTGCGCGCGTCTTTAGCCAACGCGGAATGTGGTGGCGATTAGTGTGACATGAGAAGCGGTACGGTTAAATGCTCCAGAATGTGTTTGGCGATCGGGCTGAAATCCATCGAACCGCGGCGCGTATAGGAATAAGCCCCCATTACGAGCAGATCGATCTTTTGCTCGCAGGCATGGTTTAGCAGCATGTCGGCCACCGGAAAGCTGCCAGGGTTGATCAGTTCTGTGGTTGTCTTTACATCATGAAGGGCCAGAACCGAGTGGATATCGGAAAAAGTGCCGTCAACAACGCCCGAGGGACCGCCTATGCCAACGACTTCCACATGGCGAGCTTTTTTCAAGCAGGGCAGGGCGTCATGGATGGCGCGGATCGATTCCCTCCCGGCTTTCCAGGCAATCATGATCCGGCTGCCGGCGGTTTCGAAGGTGCCGGCATACGGCACAATCAATACCGGTCGGCCACACATTAAAACCAGCCGCTCCGCAAGATCGGTCGGAATGCTGCGGATGGGAGCTCTGGAGTTATTCTGGCCGATGATAACAAGATCGGTATAATAGGCCTGATAAGTAATTATTGTGGTCAAATCAGCCCCGATGACAGACCAGTCGCGATAGACCCATTCCGCTGTTACTCCCGCTTGCGATGTTTTGTTGATGAATAATGACTCGGCGCTTTTTGCGCCGGTCTGTTCACAAATGTCGCGCGGTTCGTAATAGGGATGGGTGATCAGATAAAGCCCACGCAACCTGGCGCCATGCTTGAGAGCGTATGCAATGGCCAGGTCCAGCCTGACCGCTGAAGCGACTGAATTATCGAGATGGACCAGTATGTCCCTGAGTCCCATAATGTTGCTCCTTGCCTGCGAATCGTTAATGACTTTGAACAGTTAATTGCCGGGCGGTGGCTTTGCCCTATATATCAGAGCCAGCGTTTGCGACGCTTGTAGCTTTTTATTTCACGGTAACTTTTCTTTTCTTTTCCTTCGCCCATGCCAAGGTAAAACTCCTTGACGTCATCATTGGACTTCATTTGCTCGACCGTTCCGCTCATCGCAATCCGCCCGCCTTCCATGATATAGGCCTGATCGCAGATGCTGAAGGCAATGTTGGCATTTTGTTCTACCAGCAGAATCGTAGTCTTCTCTTCGGTGTTGATCTTTTTGATTAATTGAAATATTTCCTGAACCAGCAAAGGTGCGATGCCAAGTGATGGCTCATCAAGCAGCATTAGTTTGGGTCTGGCCATCAGTGCCCGACCGATGGCCAGCATCTGCTGCTCGCCGCCGCTCAGAAAACCGGAAAGCTGGTTGCGTCGTTCGCGCAGCCTCGGGAAATAATCATAAGCCAGATCCTTGTCACGCTTGAAACCGGCTGAATCGGTGCGGGTGTGGCCGCCAACGATCAGGTTCTCGTCCACAGTCAAGTCCTCGAAAACCTTGCGCCCTTCCATAACCTGAAAAATGCCGCGTTTGACGATGACTTCCGGATCCAGATTGTTGATGTGTTCGCCCATAAATTCGATCGAGCCTGAAGAAACCTCTCCCTCCTCTGACTTGAGAAGACCGGAAATCGCCTTGAGGGTTGTGCTCTTGCCCGCTCCGTTGGCGCCCAGCAGCGCCACGATCTTCCCTTCCGGGACATCCAGCGAAAGCCCTTTAAGCACCAGGATGACGCGATTGTATATGACTTCGGCGTTGTTGATTCTCAGCATGCGCGTAACCTCGAGGCAAGTGGGGATAAAAGCTGCGGGAATCCATGGCAATCCCCGCAGCCGACATCTTACAGTCCAAGCCACTCTTTTCTGCGGGGTGTTTCAACATCTTCCACTTTGGTCATCTTGCCGCCCTTGATCATATAAATCGTGGTTTTAGTGGTCGGGCGGTGATCGGTTGAAGTGTAGGTAATCGGTGGCACCAGGCCGCCGGTGTCAAAGTTTCTGAGAGTCTCCAGGGCTTTTTTCAACCCTTCGCCGTTCAACTGTTTGTGTTTGTCGGCAATCTTGAGGCCTTCGGCCCAGGTCAGGCCGTAAGCCCAGCCACGCACATAAACTGTGTCGCGTGCTTCTTTGGACGGATGTTTCTTGTTCCAGTCGGTCAACAGTTTCATTCCGGCAACGTTAGTGCCGTAGGGTACGTTGGTGGTCATGCCGTAAACGCCTTCGGCTGCGTCTTTGGCCAGAAGCGGCAGGGCTTCCGTCATGCCGTAGTTTCCAAGGTAAAATTTGGTTTTAATGCCGAGTTTTTTAGCGTCTTTTAGCAATACTGCACACCAGGATACCGTGGTCTGGACATAGGCATAATCCGGGTCTTTTTTCTGCATGTTCAGCAAATTGGAAGTGACGTCCTGGAAACTGGCCGGGATAACTTCTTCATGCACCAGGTCAATACCGAGCTCCTTGGCATATTGTCGGCCTGCTTCAATCGGGGCTTTGCCGAAACCGTGGTTGGGATAGATGAAGGCCACCTTTGGAGCCCCCTTGCCCTTCCACTCTTTTTTGACATGCTGCAGGAATCCGCGAATCTGGTCCGAATAGCTGGCGCCGACGAAGAAGTTGTAAGGTGTCTTGGCCGGGTCTGTCAGATGGCCCGAGAACGAGGCTGAGAAATAGGGAATTTTGTCCTTGGAGATGATGTCTTTGAGCGCTTCCGTATCACCGGTCCCCCAGCCGTTGATCATGACGACCTTGTCCTGCTCTACAAACTTCTTGTAGGCTGCATTGGCCTGGGGAATCTTGTAGGCATAGTCCACATTCAGCAATTCGATCCTCTTGCCATGGATGCCGCCCTTTTCATTGACATAGGCAATGGCGTCCTGAACACCTTCGGCAAACGGCTTTCCGACATCCGCTGTTACGCCTGTCAGATCCCATATTCCGCCGACTTTGATTGTTTCCGCTGCGAATGACGTTGATGCGATTGCAACTGTTGCAGTTAGTGACGCCAGAAATTTACCGAGTTTCATAATTGCCTCCTTTTTTTTGTGCTGCTGCCCCTATCAGATCCGCTTTTCTGTTATTGCCAATCCCGCAGTAATGATCACCACCTCCGATTCTTGAAAAATCAATGCGAAAACGGGTAGAGCTTCCAGTAGTTTTTGATGCTGTGCCAGCGGGCGGCCAGGCCGGCCGGTTCGAAAATCAGGAAGATTATCACAAGTAATCCGAAGACCAGTTCCTTCATGGCGGCCAGTTTGTAGACCAGGTCCGGATAAGAGTGTGCCAGGGCGGATGTGCTCATTCTGAGCAGTTCCGGTAGTAATGTTATAAAGATTGCGCCGTAGATGGAACCCAGGATGCTGCCGAGTCCGCCGATTATTATCATGCCCAGATAGTCGATTGCGACCGAGATCGGGAATGTTTCCGGGGATATGATCTTGGCCTGATAGGAGATCAGTGCGCCGGCCACACCGACATAAAAGGAACTTATTCCGAAGGAGAGCAGTTTGTACTTGAGCAGGTTTACGCCCATGACCTCGGCCGAGATGGCCTGGTCCCTGATTGCAATGAATGCTTTGCCGGCCTTGGTGCGAAAGAGGTTTTTTGCGAACAGGACTGCCAGAACCGCGATAATAAAAATCAGTACGAACAGCCTTGCGTCGGAATTGATTTCGAAACTGCCCAGTTTCGGAGCCGGAATGGAAAGGCCGTTAACACCACCGGTGACCGATTCCCACTTGGTTACAATGAATTCCACGATGAAGTGCGCCGCCAGGGTGGCCATAGCCAGGTAGAGCCCCTTGATGCGAAGCGAGGGTATGCCGACAAACATGCCGAAAAATGCGGCAATCAGGCCGGCCAGCGGTATGCAGAGGTAGAACGGCAAGCCGAATCTTATAGCGAGGTAGCCGTTGGAAAAAGCGCCGATGGCCATGAAGGCTGCATTGCCAAGTGATATCTGGCCGGTGAATCCGGTCAGGATGTTGAGGCCGACCGCACCGATAACGGCGATTCCGATCCGGTTGATGATATCCAGCAGATAGCCGGGGGTGTAGAGCGGCAGTGTGAAAAGCGTGCAGAGAAAAAGTCCCAGCATGATCCGGGCTGTATTGGATTCGAAAATCGTCATGTCAGCCGCATAGGATGTCTTGAAATCACCGCAACGCATAAAACCTCACTTCTGATATGCTGAAAATTGTTTCAGTTGCTTTGCTGCGAATCAGACCCTTTCGATCCGTTTCTTGCCGAACAGTCCATAGGGCTTGAACATCAGGATCAGTATCAGTGCAACGTAGGGAGCCACTTCCTTGGCCCCTCCGCCCACCATCGGATCGATGTAGCCGCCTGACAGGTTTTCAAGGATGCCGATGATGACGCCGCCGACTATTGCTCCCAGAATGCTGTCCAGACCGCCCAGAATGACGACCGGGAGAACTTTCAAACCCATGAAGCTGAGCGACATGTCGATCCCGCCCCGGATGGTTCCCAGCAGAATGCCGCCCACCGATGAAACTATTGCGGCAATCGCCCAGGATATGGCGAACATCTTTTTGACGCTGATACCCATGGAAAGCGCAACCTGCTGGCTGGAGGCGGTGGCCCGCATGGCCACGCCGGTTTTGGAATATTTGAAAAAAGTGGTCAAGAGAGCCACCAGAACGGTGACACAGCCGATGGCATACAGATAACCCTGGGAAACCGGAATCGGGCCGATCTGTACCGGTGCGCTCGGAAAAACTTCCGGAAACGGGATCGTATCGGTGCCGTAGGCCAGCTGAATCAGAGCCTTGAGAACGCTTGACAGACCCAGGGTTACCATAATGACCGAGATCAGGTGCGAGCCGATCAAAGGGCGCAGGATCAGCCGTTCAATCACTATGCCGAGAAGCGCGGAGAAAGCGAAGGTGATCAGGATTGCCTGCCAGAACGGAATCTGGTGTTTTGAGAGCAGGTTGAGGCAGATGTAGGCGCCCACCATCAGAAACTCTCCCTGGGCCAGGTTCAGGGCGCTGGTGGCCTTGTAGATGATTACGAAGCCGGTGGCCACCAGGGCGTAGATGCTGCCGACCACGAGACCGTTTATCAGGAGCTGCAGGAGAAATGTAACGTCCATTATGGGTACTCCGCTCAGGTGTTTCTGATTGTTACGGTTGTCTGGATATGTCCCGATTTGCCGTCCTGGAAATGTATTTCCTTGTCAATTTTAACCGTATCCCTGCTGGTCTGCAGAGCTTCGATCAAGTCCGCGTACAGGGTGGTTATTACCTGCCTGCGTACTTTGCCGTTGCGCGTCAACTCGCCTTCATCGGCGTCAAGTTCCTTGTAGATGATTGCAAAACGTACAATCCTGGCCGGTTCAGTCTGGTTCCGGTTGACCTTGGCAACCTCTCCGGCAACCAGTTCGTTGACTTCCGGCCTGGAGGTCAGATCGGCAAAAGTCATGTAGGAAAGTTTTTTGTCTCCGGCCCACTTGCCGACCACCTGCCGGTTGATGGCGATC
>JBBQCH010000119.1:0-10333 GCA_038318485.1 Geobacterales bacterium | reverse complement strand
CGGGCAGTCTTTATTGCTGGCAAAAATGAAATTGGATGGGTTGGCAGAAAGCATCCCGACTGATTCATTACGCGCGTGCGCAGAGGAAGCCGCCGCTCTTATAGCAGATTCAATCCAGGACATTCGTTCACTAACCTTCAAAATGCGTCCACCCATTTTGAGCACAACTGGAATTGAAACCGCACTGGAATGGCTCTGTTCATCAATCAACAATGATTATGGTATCCAGGTTGATTTTGCCGACGATTGCCGGCCCAAGCCACTATCTGACGATGTGCGCTATTCACTGTATCAGGCCGTACGGGAACTATTGCTGAACGTTGTAAAACACGCCGGCTGCTATAAAGCACGACTCTCGCTTAAAACAGACAATAAAACCCTCTTTGTGCAGGTTACCGATAAGGGTGTCGGCTTCAGCCATCCTGAAGCAATCATGAAACATGTCAATAATGGCGGCTATGGCCTCTATAATGTTCGGCAAAGGATCGAACAGTTTGGCGGCAGATTTGACGTTAAGTCGGCACCCGGCAGTGGAACCTCGGTAACTTTGACAGTGCCGTTTTCTGAAGGTGAATTCTGAAAGGTGACATGTATGCGCACAACTATTCTACTGGTTGATGACCATCAGATTATCCGTGAAGGATTGCGGGCGCTGATCGAAAAAAGTGATGCGGCAACTGTAGTTGGTGAAGCTGGAAACGGCGCCGATGCAGTTCGTCTGGTTGGGGAATTGCGTCCGGATCTGGTTATCATGGATTTGACCATGCCGATCATGAACGGCATTGACGCCACTCGCGAGATCACGAAAAAATATCCCGGCACCAGAGTTCTGGCTCTTTCGATGGAGAGTGACCGTTTCTTCGTGGTGGAAGTGCTCAAGGCCGGAGCCACGGGATACCTTCTGAAGGACACCGCATTTGCCGAACTTTCGGATGCCATCGATGCCGTTGCTAAAGGCGATACCTACCTGCCCCGGAAAGTTTCAAATCTGCTGGTAAAGGAATTTCTGCAATGCATTCCCGAAGATATGACCCTGGTTTACCAGAACCTGACCCCGCGGGAACGGGAGGTGCTGCAACTGGTTGCAGATGGCAAAAGCATCAAGGAGATCGCCCATTTCCTCGAGATCAGCAATAAAACCGTGGAAAACCAGCGCCAGGCCATCATGCATAAACTGCAGCTTTTCAGCATCGCCGAACTGACCAAATTCGCCGTCCGGCATGGGTTATCCCCCCTGGCAAAGTAACCCGAAGTTCCTGTCACATCAATCCCGTATATCCGGGACTTTTTGCAACAACCTCTTCAAAAAGCCCTATGGATAGTTTAGTTAAAAATCAAGATACTCTCTCACATCATTAATTCAGGATTACTGGACTATTCAAGAGGTTACCAATATTAATAACCAAGACAACACCGATGAAAAAGCTGTCCTGCAATGCACAATCCCACTAATAAAACAGTCCGAGCTGCAGTTCGAAAGAAGAAAATCCTTTCAGACCGGATGCTGCAATCAAAGGTTAAAAAAGATAACTCCAGTTTTGTATGAATGTCTTTCAGACAACACAAATTGCAGCCACAGGTTCCAGTTCGGCAACCGTTATTTCTGTACGTGGCTACTGAATGTCAAGTCGCTGGGATTTGAGCGTAAACCTCCCTGTCTAAAGAGGAAAGATGACTACCTGTGCTGAGTGACCTGCAAGGAAGAGCTAAATAAACAGGATATTAATGACAAAGAAAGAAGAAACCTGAATGAAGCAAAGTCATCTGAAGTTTTTGATCTTAAGCATGCTGATTGCAGGTGCTGGATTGGACGCAGCTGCCGGCAATAACGCCAAAACAAGACAGTTAACCCCTGTTCAACAAGATGAACGGGGGTTTCTTGATCAACTCGATATTCAGCAAATAGAACGCCAGCCCCCTGATGTAGATAAATCCAGGAACATGGACACAACTCATGGTGATCAGTCCATAGACCCCGAAAGTGAACAGGACACTATTCGGGACCTTGAGAAGGAACTGAGCAGAAATCAGCCAAGTGATGATTCACACGAGAGGGATAGACTTCATAAAATAAGGTGATAAAATGGATATCAGTTGCCGGAATGCGGCAGTATGCCAGAAGATCGAAGATGAAACCAGGCAGGAGGTGTGCTGATGATTGGTGTTATCAGAAAAAATTTTCAGGAAACAGTGGTTGATGAACATGTCCTCGACAACTTGATTGTTTCAAACAAGATTATCGCCTTCCTCCGTACAAACGAGTGGGCTGTTGTTGGCCGGGATGCGGTTCGGGAACATCATGTTTTCCATACCGGTGAAGAACGGCGCAGAATCGTCTACGGTAATGATTTCTGCATGAAATAGACCTTGTTTTACCACACCTGCAAACCGACACGACAGATCAGCCATTTTGATTGACCTGCTTCACTGGTTTTTTGCTCACGTCCAGCAACTATTACCTCCGTTCGGAATCCGGGACTTTTAGCAGCATCAAGTTTAAAATCCCCTATTCATTGTATACAAAAAAGCTGTCACAATTAACAGGTACTTATCTTAAGCGTTTTGATATGGGGTTTTATATGGAAATTCATATGTCCGGTGACATGGCTCAAATGGCCGGTGATTGGACGCTTGCCGGCGTAACACAAGAAAACATCAATTCGCTGTCTGCTGCCTTACAGCAGATAGAATGTTGTAGCGCAAAAAAGCTGCGGGTAGACTGCCGGAAGATAAGTGCAATTGACGATAACGGACAGCAATTGCTAGCGGTATGGCTACAGTGTGCCAGGTTCAGGGGTGCGGAACCTGAACTGGTAAACCCTCCCTACAAGCTAAAACATTTATTTCAAGAGACAAAGCCTGATTACAGACCTTCGGGCTTATCCCCAAAAAAAACAGGACATAAACTTGTCGCATAAACTGCATGTAAAAGGAAATTTACACGTGAAAATTGAAGAAATAAAGGTAATTGCCAAGCAGCGTAATATTAAAGTAGGCAAGGCAAAAAAGAATGAGTTAATTCGGACAATCCAGCAGGCAGAGGGTAATCTCTCTTGCTTTGACAGCAACAGTTCTGATGCTTGCGGTCAAACTGACTGCTTGTGGCGCGAAGATTGCTCCTGAGCGGCGGACAGAACCTGATGATTGGGGTTATCAATAAACTCACGATATCGTCCGCTTTGTAAAAGTAATGTAAAACAGCAAGTTAGGCCTCTCAATTTCCTTGAGGATTCTATACAATGAATTTCAACGTGTAGAACCATCAAGGAGAAAGTCATGCCCCAACACCCCGTAAATCACCCCCGCCATCCTCTGGCAACCAGTGCCCGTGTCCTGCTTTCAAGTGTCTTCGGCCCTTACGGCCAGGACGATCAGTACGGAAGCCGTAAAATCAACCCGATGGAACTATACCAGAATCAGGTCACCCGTCTTCAGGGCGGTTTCTCCCTGCGGATGTTTCACCGTTCCTTTGGACTGATGATGATCCAGAATAATATCGAAGCACCCTGCACCCTGCTGGACTTCCCGACTCTGGAGCGTTTCAGGGAAGAAATACAGCAGCAGAGCTATAACATCATCGGTATCAGCGGCATTATTGCAAATGTCGGCAAGGTCAGGGAGATGTGTGCGCTGGCCCGCAGGTACCAACCGGGCGCAACGATAGTTGTCGGCGGACACATCGCCAACAAGGAAGGCCTCGACCAGATCATCGATGCCGACATTATCGTCCGCGGCGAAGGAATCCGCTGGTTTCAGCGTTACCTCGGGCAGGATGATCAGGCACCAATCAAGCACCCGGCGGCTCTTTCCGGTTTCGGTTCCAGAATCATGGGAATGGATATCAGCGACAGCCCGGAGCGGACGGCCGCGATCCTGATCCCGTCCGTCGGCTGCCCGCTGGGTTGCAACTTCTGTTCGACTTCAGCCCTGTTCGGCGGAAAAGGCAAGTTTGTAAACTTCTACGAGACTGGCGACGAACTGTTCGAAGTCATGCTGGAGATCGAAAGCAAATTAAAAGTCAGCTCGTTTTTTGTCCTGGATGAAAACTTCCTTCTTCATAAAAAACGCTCGCTTCGGCTACTGGAGTTGATGGAGGCCAACAGGAAAAGCTGGTCACTCTCCGTGTTCAGCTCGGCGCGGGTTCTGAAATCATATACGATGGAACAGTTGGCGGGACTGGGAATCAGCTTTGTCTGGATGGGCCTGGAAGGTCAGGAGAGTTCTTACGACAAGCTAAAGGGAGTAGACACGCTGGGACTGGTGCAACAACTGCAGGCAAACGGCATTCGCGTCCTCGGTTCTTCCATCCTTGGCCTGGAAGATCACCGACCGGAAGCAATGGAGGCAATCATCGATTACGCCGTCCGCCATGAAACGGTCTTCCACCAATTCATGCTCTATACACCTATCCCCGGAACGCCGCTCCATAAGAAGCACCAACAGGAAGGCAGCCTGTTGCCGGAAACCGAATTCCCCTTTGCCGACGCCCACGGCCAGTATCGCTTCAACTATCGTCATCCCAACTTTAAAAACGGCGAAGAAGAAAACTATCTGCTGGGCGCATTCCAAAAGGATTTTGAGGCCAACGGCCCCAGCCTCCTGCGCCTGATACGGGTTCTCCTGAATGGCTGGCAGATGCGCAAGGGGCATTCCAGGCGAGTCCGAAGCCGAATCACCTGGGAGGCTGTGCCGCTGCGAACAACCTATGCCGGCGCTGTCTGGGCCATACGAAAGTTCTACCGCAACGATCCTCGCCACCTCGAAACAGCTGGCAGGCTTCTTGCGGATCTGTATGATAATTTCGGCTGGAAAACTCGCCTGGTAGCACCGCTTATCGGTCGTCATGTTTACAGCCGCCTGATGAAAGAGGAACAGCGCCTGGTAGATGGCTTCAGCTATGAGCCCCGCTCCTTCTGTGAGAAAAACCGGGCGGCGCAAGAGCTGGAAAAAGCAAAACCAGGAGAGATCACAGCCGGGGCCAGAGAAATGTCGCCTGTAAACGGACATGCATACTGCTAAAATATATTTGGACTTTTAGACATTTAGCTGTGTTACATCATCCTCTTGAACCAGTAAAAAGCATTTGGCCTCAGAGTGCACAGAGTTCTCAGAGAAAATTCTAAAAAGTTATGTTTGTTCTGAAGTAATTACTCTGTGTTCTCTGTGGCTAACTATCGTTTCAAGTTGATTCTTTGCTGTTTATGGAAGGACCGGTGTAATTATGCGACATTGTACAGAGTCACCTCCGGGTCAGCTGCTTCTGGCCATTCGGCAATTCAATTCCGGCAAGTGGTATGATTGTCATGAAACACTG
The DNA here is from genome assembly GCA_038318485.1 of Geobacterales bacterium. GTDB lineage: Bacteria > Desulfobacterota > Desulfuromonadia > Geobacterales > Pseudopelobacteraceae > JACRCG01. The sequence goes on along the minus strand of JBBQCH010000119.1, from coordinate 5,019 downwards.
GAAGAGTTGTGGATAGGTGAAGAAGGGGAAGTGCGCAGCTTTTTACAGGGAGTTCTGCAGATTGCAGTGGCTCTGCACCACTGGCGTAACGGAAACTACGGCGGAGCAGTCAGCCTGCTTGACAGTGGGGTAAAGCTACTTGGCAATGTGGCTGATGCGTGCATGTGGGTGGATGTAGCCGGGCTGATATCAGACGCAAACCGGGCGCGCGAGGCGTTGGAGATACTTGGCCGTGAGAAGATGAACGAACTGGACCCCGCACAGATACCACACTTGAAAACGGTTTCGCTGTAATCTCCAACTGAAAGTCACCTTAGACACTGAAATACACCGGCACACCACAGGCAGGCTCCGCAGGGTACACTCCTGACGTGGCAATCCTGTTCAAAACCATCATTTTGGACATAGTCACAGGGCGCCAGGCCACAACTGGCACAGGATGGATAATCGTAAGCCAGCACATCCCTGCGAAACGAGCTGAATTCCTTATTATTCCAGATTTCCAGCATATCCTGATCGGCAAGATTTCCGAACACCTTGGGCTTGACCGTCTGATTCCAGCCGCTTGCAAAACAATCGTAGCGATGCCAGAGGAAGTAACAGGGTGATATGTCCCCATTCCATGAAATAAATGCACTGCCTTCCTCGACAAAACTGCAGGCACGCTGCTCCTTGAGAGCAACCTCCGGCAAACGTAGGTCGAGGCCGGTTTTTTCGGCCACATCTTTCGCAGCCGAGAAAATATGTGCGGTTTCCTCCAATCGTTCGTGCTCCAGGGCAAGCAGCTTTTTCATATCCAGCATGAAACCCTGCCGCTCCGCCTCAGCCTTCATCTCTTCAACAACATCAACAACAGCCTGCTCATCTTTCGTTCTGGAATATTTCCAACGCACTTCGTAATAGAGTTGGATGTCGATACCCACCAGGGCGGCTTTTCTGCGCCGATCTTCATAAAGTTTCAACGCCTGATCCGTAACATTGCAGAAAACCGCCTCACCAGCATGTTTCTCATCGTATGGGAGCACATGAGTAACAATTGCAAAGCTGGCTCCCCGACTGGCAGCCCATTCCAGTGTTGCCGGCAGTTCCTTGATATTGTTCTGCATCGCCACAAACTCGACACCGAGATTCACGTCTGGTCGGGAGCACTGTTTCCGGGCACGATTCAGCGAAGTCAGGGCCCGGTCGATTGACTCCACCTCGCCACCTTCACGCAACGCCCTGAACTGTTCAGGTGCAATTGCGTCGATGGAAAGACAGATTCGATCGAGACCGGCATCAATCATGGAAATAGCCCGCAGATTAGTCATCAGGACACCATTTGACTGAAAACCGATCCACCCGGAAGACGGCATTAGTTTTTTTGCCCTTTGTATATATGATTCCAAGTGCGGATTCAGAAGCGGCTCGCCAATTCCATTAAGAATGAGCGCTTCAAGGTGGGGAAAAGCTGTTTCAAGACGGGAGAATAATTCCGGTGAGAAGTCACCTTCATGGATCTCGCTGCCCCGGTTCTGCTTTACACACATAAAACAGTTCAGGTTGCAACGCGTAGTAGTCTCCACAAACAACTTGGAGGGATGAGTTGAAAAGGCGGCTCCGGTTGCACCCGTATCCGGTTTACATTTTAATAAATCTACAGTATTCACGGCCAAACCAGCCAGATTGTCATAAAGGCAAACCCCTTTTTTCTACTGAATAGCTGTTGTTTTCAACATTTGCACTGCCATCCTCAAAACATCCGAATAACGCCTGATATTCCAGGCACTCATGATCCGATCGATCCGGTCTTTTTCCTCATCAGAAATGCGTACCGTAACGACCGTCAGAGCATCCTGCTTTTGTGGACTTACGGCGGGCTTAGGCTTCTTTTTATAGTTTTTTCTAGCAGTTGTCACATCAAAACTCCATCGGCATGGCTTTAACCTGTTTGGCGGTAAAGACCGGGCCGTCCTTGCAGACGTAGACGTTGCCCACATTGCAGCGGCCGCATTTGCCCAGGCCGCATTTCATCCGGTTCTCCAGCGTGGTGTAGACCTGCTCGTCGCTGAAACCGAGCTTCTCCAGTACCGGCAGGGTGAATTTGATCATGATCGGCGGGCCGCAGACCAGGGCAATCGTGTTTTCGGCACTGGGCGCGGCTTCTTCCAGGATGGTCGGCACGAAGCCGACCTGGCCGTCCCATTCCGGGCCGTTACCGCCTGGATCGACGGTTTTTACCAGTCGCACATCTCCACGCTCCTGCCATTCCTGCAGTTCCCGTTTGTAGACCAGGTCGCTTTCTGTGCGGGCTCCGTAGACGATCGTGATGTCGCCGAATTTGTCTCTTAGATCCAGGCAGTTCCAGATCAGGGTTCGGAGCGGCGGCAGGGCTATGCCGCCGGCCACGAAGACCAGGTTCTTTCCGTAGAACTGTTCGATCGGGAAGGAGTTGCCGTAGGGGCCCCTGATTCCAATGCTGTCACCGACTTCCAGGCGCCGCAGTTCTTCAGTGACTCTCCCGACCGAACGGAAGCAGCATTCGATGTAGCCTTTCCGGGTGGGTGACGAGGCGATGCAGAAGGTCGATTCCCCGGCTCCGAAGGCGGAGTATTCGGCAAACTGACCGGCCCGGAAGGAGAAGTTCTCTTTGAGTTGTTCGTCGTTGAAGACCAGTCTGAGAGTGCGGACGTCGGGGGTTTCGTCGACGATTTCCTCAACGGTGGCCAGGTAGGGAAGGTAGATGTTTTTGTTGGTGTGATTACACATTTTAGAGTCCGTTCGAGGTTCGAGGTTCAAGGTTCGGGGTTTTCAACATTTAACTTTGAACATCGAACCAAGAACAGTTATTTTTTGTTGATATCTTCCACAATCTGGGCGATGTCGATCCCCACCGGGCAGAGTCTTATGCACCTTCCGCAGCCGGTGCAGAGGGTTTGGCCGAATTTGTCGTCGTAGTATTTGAATTTGTGCATGATCCGGTTGCGGTAGCGTTTGGGCTGTCCGTCCCGAGGGTTGTGGCCCGAGGCGTGGTGCGTGAATTTCCAGAAGCCGCAGGCGTCCCAGTTCTTTCTCCGTTTGCCGCTCTTCTCTGTGCCTTCGTCGACGATGTCGAAGCAGTGGCAGGCCGGGCAGACAAAGGCGCAGGCACCGCAGCCGACACAGCGGGTGGCGATGGAGTCCCAGGCCGGGTCTTCGAAGTGTTCGTCCAGCCAGGCTTTGACTTTTTTCAAGTCGAAGGTTTCGGTCTGGGGTTGGGCCAGCGGGAGTGCTTTGGAGCCGTTTGCTTCTGTGAATAGTTCTTTGTTGCTGTTGATCAGTTGTTCACCTTTTTCGCTGTGGGTTTCACAAACGTAGCCGCCCCCTTCTACGGGAGTCAGGAACAGGTCGCTCCCTTTGCTGTCGGCCGGAGAGAGTCCGACGGCGGTGCAGAAGCAGGCGTCGTCTGCTTTGGTGCAGGCCAGACCGATGACCGTGGTTTTCTTTCTGCGCGTAAGGTAAAATTCATCTTTGTAGTCCCAGGAGAAGACCGCGTCCAGTACCGGGATAGCGGCGGCGTCACAGGGGCGCACACCGACCAGGACCGTTTCCGGGAATCTGGTCGGGTCGATGTCGGTCAGTGTTATTTTTTGTCCTTCTTTTTCATAGGACATGATGTCTTCACACAATGGAAAGAAGGTTTCCTTGCCGGATCTTTTCGGGAGCTGGTCGGTGATCATCTCTTTTGAGTCAGTCAGCGGTTCGTAAAGCAGCGTACCGGCATTCATGCGCGGGGCTACGACCCGTTGACCCTGTTTGATCAGGGTATCCAGGAGGTTATTGAAATTTTGCTGGGTGATGTGTTTTTGCATAGTAACCCTTATTTTATAAAGCTCTGATCATCTTTTTCGGTGTAGCTGTTCAGCGGCCCTTTGTCGTTTACCTGGCAGCCGGCTTCGTATTCGTATAGTTCTTTCAGTTCCTTGGCCATTTTACGGTTCAGGAGGTTCAAGGGGATGTCCATCGGGCAGACCCGTTCGCATTCGGCACAACCGGCGCATCTGCCAGCCAGGTGCATGGCCCGCACGATGTGCCAGGCGGTGTTGCCGGCCGGGCGCGGGGTGGTGTCAACCATCTGCGGTTTGTTGCGGTCGCAGAGGCATTGTTCGCAGAAGCAGAACGGGCAGACCTGGCGGCAGGCGTAGCATTTGATGCATTTGGAGAATTGCTCTTTCCAGTAGGACCAGCGCTCTTTTGGTGTCAGGGCTTCCAGCCGGGCGATTTCGCTGGAGTATTTCTTTTCCAGCTCGATGGTAACCGGTTGCTGGTTCGGCAGGAAGTCGCAGCCGGGCGGCAGGTGAGTGTCGCATTCGGTGCATTTGGGGGCGATCGTGTCGGTTGTCAGTGCGGTGTCGGGATGGATGGTGGAGGCCAGCACTCCGGCGCAGGGAACTCCGATCAGGTACAACTCTTCACGTTTCAGCTGGGATTCACCCATCAGGCCTGCCAGCGCTTTCAGATCGCAGCCTTTGACGACGATGCCGATCTTGCCGGTTTTGGGGATCTCTTTTTTGGCTTTGGTCAGGTAGACGGCCAGGTTGTTGACGCAGGCCGGGGTGAAGATCAGTTTGGCTGCGTCTTCGGCCTGGCTGATGACGATCGGCTGGGCCGAGCCTTTACGGCGGGCGGCGGCGTAGCCGACGATGGCGGAAACCTCGCCGGCGGCCAGGATGCGGGCGGCTTCGGCCTGGATGGCTTCGGTGACGGCGGAGTAGATGGTTGTGTCGATTGCTTGGGTCATATATGTCCTGTCAGATCTGGTTGTAAGCTTCCTGCAGTTCCGGTGTATCCAGCTTGCCGGACCATTGTTCTTCCAGCGCCAGTTCTTTGAACTCCAGCATCGGTCCCATCTTGCGGACCTTTTCGGTCAGGTCGGTGACGACTTCCACCCATTTGCCCCCTTCGGCGGCCGAGACCCAGGAGAATTGCAGGCGGTCCAGGTCAACTCCGACGAATTCCAACAGTTTGCGGAAAGCGGCGAATCTCCGTCGGGCGTGGAAG
>JBBQCH010000118.1:0-10354 GCA_038318485.1 Geobacterales bacterium | reverse complement strand
ATAGAAAATTCTTGAACCTGAACAGTTGCCGCTGTTCATCTGCTTGTTCCTGTCCGTTATCCAGTGCTTTAAGATAGCGGGCAACAGCCGGCATTGTCTTGCCCGCTTTACTGCGAGCCTTCTCAATAACCAGCCGCACGGTCTCCCTCGAAATATCATTACTGGAAAACGGCTCATACACTTCCGACCAGAAATCACCTCCGCTCTCGATTTTTTCCATGATCTCTCCGGCCACCTGTTCATCCAGATTGCGGGCAGGCGGTTTGGCTGGACTTGTCTCCAGACAGGCGGTGTCGGCGATGGCCTGGGAGAGCGCCTCGCCGCTGATAATGTTATTGGTGCGGAAAAAGAGCGCCCGCAACAGGATGCTGCGCAACTCGCGAATATTACCATTATAACTGTGGCGCATCAGAATATCTTTTGCCTCTTTGGATAGAGTCGGAGGCTTTTCAAGCGGTTCGTTGTCACCCCGGTAGGTGCGGTAAAGTTTGCCGAGAAAGTGAACCGCCAGATCCGGAATATCTTCGCGTCGTTCATTTAGTGACGGCAGTCGAATCGAAAGCTCGGAAAGCCGGTGGTAAAGATCTTCACGAAAACGGCCGGCGGCAATTTCTTCATGCAGATTTTTATTGGTGGCTGCTACCAGCAATACCCGGCTGTAGCGGTCGGTATTTTCGCCCAACCGGACGAAACCGCCGTTGTCAAGAAAGCGCAGCAGCTGCACCTGCGTTTTTGGATCGGCATCGCCGATTTCATCCAGAAAAACTATTCCGCCGATAGTCTCTTCCAGTATGCCGCGCCGGTCGGTGTAGGCGCCGGTGAAGGCCCCTTTTTTGTGGCCGAACAGTTCCGAATAAGTCAGGTCGCCGGCATAGGCGGCAATGTTGGATTTCTTGACCGGCAGCTCTCCGTTAGGGTTCAGTTCGCGCCGGTACATTTCGTTAAGCTTGTTGTAGAGATTATTAAAGAAAAATTCCTTGCCGGAACCGGTCTGTCCTGTGACCAGAATCGAAGGTAGTCCGATGGTGGCCTCCTGCAGAATGTTGCGGGCCCAATAGACAATCCGATTGAAAAGCGGCGGCGAAACGGTATTAATGAAATCGACCACTTCTTGGGATTTGGGACTGTTGCCGATGATGTTGCCTAGGCGATAGGATAAAACGTGCGGGTCCTTGTAGGCAACGTCGGTTGTAAGCCGGTTGACTTCGCCCTGCAGGCGCTCGATGCGCTGGAGGTCGGAAATATGACGGGCGGTCAGCGAACCGATGATCTGTAAAATCCGGCGATGCTCTTCACTGAAAAAGTCGTACTGCAACGAGTTCAGACAGATAACAGCCTTGACTTCCTCATCGCAGATGACCGGTACTGCAATTTCGCTTTTAAGAAGGTCACTCATCGAGCGGTGAAAACCGCCCTCCTGCTGTTCGGCTTCCACCCGTGCGATGATCTTCGGCAGTTTGGTGTAAGCAACGTAACCTGTCAGGCTACGTTGCTCCGCCGGCAATTCCTCGCCGCCCACCGGAAAGGGCGGGATATATTTCTTCAGCCACTCTTTGTTTTTCGCACCAACGATATTGCCGGATTCGTCTTCCACAACCAGCCATTTAAGGCCGTCGCGTTCAGCAACCACCGCGATGCTGCCGGTATCGGCTCCGATCAGTTCCGTAGCTTTTGAGAGTACCTTTGTCAGAAACGGCTGCAGACTCTCGGTCCTTTCGTTAAGCAGGTCAGTAATCTCCGATAAAACCCTAATTTCGAGATGTTCACCGCCTACCTCGCTTATAACTCTTTCAACCATTTCGGCGTGGGTCTGCAGCAAACCCATTTCAAAGTCGCTGAAGCGGTACAGATCGTGGGAATAGTAGTTGAGCAGGCAGATGATCCGACGGTTCTCAGGATTATAACGTGGAACGACATATAAAGACCGCAGCTCCATCGATTCGGTCAGGGCGCGTTTTTGAAGGTTATGTTGTGTCAGATCGGGTATGAAGAGCGGCTTTAGCAGGCGTTCGTCCGTGATTATCGCCTGGTCACTGATGTAGTGGGAGATCAGTGATTTTCCCTTGCGCAGGTCTATGTCTCCCTGCTGGTAATACATCTTCTCCAGTTCGTCATCGGCAGAATAGCTGGCTAGGATTTCGAGGGCTCCGGCTACGCCATCCTGCTGGTTTGGAACCAGCACCGAAGCCAGTGAGACCTTCTCAATCAGTTTGACTGCTGAACGGACCATCATCGCGGCGGCTTCCCGTGATTTGAATTCCTCCAGGCGGCGGGCAAGCTGCACCTGCTGGTGATAAATCCTGGCCTGGTCCAGTTGAGCAGCCACGTATCCTGCAAATTCAGCCAGCTGTGATTTGCTGCGGGCAGTTACCGATTCTTCCGGCAGAGTCTGGTCTAAACAAAGTACACCGATTGATTTACCAAGGCTGACTACCGGCATGACATAGCTTTTGCGGATGCCAAAGCGGGCAGCAATATCAAGGTCAGCTGATTTTGCGTTTGTATTTGTTGTTTTGAATTCGACCGGATACTGGTTCATATAAACCGACGAAACTACAGTTTCAGTCGAACCGATTGCAAAGCTGGTTTCCCGTATTTCAGCTGTACGCTGACCGGTGGCATGGGCGCAGGTCAGTGCGCCGCGTGTCAGGTCTTCAAGGTAGATGCGCACCTGCTTGCAGCCGGAAATGAGCCGTGCCCCCCTGGCCAGTGCATAGAGAAGTTCTCCCTGGTTTTCCTTGCCATAGACCGCGATCTTTGCGCGCAGTTCATCGATTTGGACGTTGACAGCCATAGGTGCCCCTGTAGAATAAACTATTATTTGATTACACGCATGAGTATAAAACATACACTGTAAAAATGTAGCGCGGAAAATGTGAAGGGTCAAGCGGGAAATGCTGTGTTGGGCAGAGTATGAGTGAGAAAATAAACCGGCTTATGGGGTTGAGTCGCAGTGAGTTAGTTTTTGAGAACTTTCAGTATCTTATCGGCAACATCTTTGCCGCTGATGCTATAAGTACCCTCTGCCAGCTGCTTTCTGATTGAGCTCAGCCTCTCAAGTCTTACCAGATCTTCGTTATTTAACGTGGCAGTTGTGGAAAGCTGGACATTAGATGCATCGCTCTCGGTGTCAACCTTCCGGGCCGAATCTTCCTCGGGCTGAAAGCCTGGTTTTACGGAAGCATCACTCAGTGGCGGCAAATGGTCAGATACACTGTTTTCTACTTTCATGACATTCCCTCGATGGTGGTTCTGCAACTTGATGATAACTCCATCGGCCAATTGTCGAGTAAACTTTAGTGCTTTTTAAATTCATAAGTCTATCCGGGGACAATTCGACTCAGCTCAACCCTTTTCTGATCTGGTAAAGTCCTTCAATATCCAGACCGTTTTTTTCGTAATATTCACGTTCCAGTTCTTCTACGTAGAAACGGTCCAGACCTGAGTTTTCCAGAAAATCCTCCCTTAAGCCGACATTTCGCTCGGCAATGATCTGCGGAAGTAGTGAATGCAGGTACATGGCCTCTTTTTTTATGGTGAAGATAGTCTCGTTGAAGAGGCGATCTGGAATGTCGGCGTTGATATGTTTCTTCGTTTTCAGCTCTTCAACCACTTCCCGGCGCAACGCTTCCTGGTCCACTTTAGTTGTGAACTTGGAGTAGAAGTTGCGGATGCGGTCGCGAACATGTTCCAGCAGAACAATGGAGATACGCTCTTCCTGGTCTATTTCATTCATCTTTTGAAAAAGATCCTCAATTGACGACCAGCGGGCCTCAGTCGCAACCAGCCCCTCCATCAGGGTTTTAACTTTTCTGCGACCAAAGCTTCCCAGATAGGCATTGGCAAACAGATCCCTGATGAACAGCTCGTGGAAGCAGTCGTCGCTCAGATTGTCAAAGGCGGCCTTATGCTCCATCAGGCCGCGCAGCATCTCTTCGTTTATTCTGACGTTCTCCATGAAAGCCAGTTGACTGATCAGGTTGGAGACACTGTCATAACGGTCTAGATAGGTGATCACATACGAAAAGCCATCCAGAAGTCCAGGGTCGGCCCCATCGCGAATCTTCTCGTCGCACTCTTTGCTGGCATCCAGCATGATCTGGTCAAAAGAGTGGTCCCGATTTTCCATGGCTGCTTTCTTGGCCTGGATCAGCTTGAGCATGTCAGCGCGGTCGATGCGGCTTTCAATCTCTATTTCCCGGAAGAAAATCCCTTCCAAAATTTCGCGAGTAGCGGCAATGTAGTCACTTTCATGGTCGCTCTTCAGATTGCGTCCTTTCTTTAGCATCTCGTCCAGCGTGTAAAAGAGTGCTCCCGGGATTTTGTTGCGCACCGAGAGTGTCTTCAGTCGGGTCAGGCGGGCGTTGTCAAGGTTGCTGATTTCACCTTTGGAGTTACAGGCCAGCAGGATGTTTCGATATTCGTCAACGATTCGCTTGTTGGCCGGGCTGCGGTACATGACATCGATTCGTATGCGCTCTTGCTGATAACGGTCGATTTTATAGGTTTTTGCCATGTTAACCAGTTTATTGAAATTGTTGTCCGAGATTTTCTTGTTTCTGAAATAGAGGTTTCTGAACAGGTTGCGGTATTCACGATGATGCCGGTTGATCAGCTTGACGACAAACAGTTGGGCTGAATCATCATTCAGCAAAGGAAAGATCTCGGAGATAAGAAGGTCGTCGCGTTCATCACCCACCGCCTCCGAACGTTTTATAACCTTGCCCAGTCGCTTGACCAGCTCTTCCTGCTGACTTTTCAGCTTGCGGGATAACAGGTTGGAGTGAACAAAATAGAAGTAGTTGCAGACAGCGTTACCTTCGAAAAATATATCGTCGTAGGTTTCACTGCCGGAGGTGCGATCACTGAATCTAACGCTTCCGGCGTCGTCAGAACGGGCTCCGTACATGACAAGCCGGTTGATGATCTCAGGTTTGGCAAGATCGGAAGATGGCTGGTCCACGCCAAACATATATTCGCAAAAATAGCCGCCGTTGCCCTGGTAGTTGATGCCCTCCGGGGTTATGACCAGTTCGTTTCCGGGAGAAAAAATTCGCAGCTGGTCTTCATCCTGGATAATGTTGAAAAAATAACGCTGATAGGCTTCATTGCCGACCACCATGACGAAATACTCCGTCTCATCTCCAACAATCCCGTGCAGGCGAATATCCTTGTGCATCCGTTTCTCCTCAGCGTAATAACAGGTCGAACTCCATGCCATCGTAGGCAAATTTAATGCCGGGTGGCAGTTTGCTGCACTCGGAATAAGCTATTTCATGTGTAAGGTGTGTCAGGATAATGCGGGGTGCGGCCAGATGACTGGCAACCGCAATAGCCCCTTCAATATTGAAATGGCAGGGATGGCCCGTCCAGCGCAGACCATCGATAATCAGAAGTTCAAGTCCTGTCAGCAGCTTCATGGATTCGGCCGGGATTGAACTGCAGTCGGTCAGATAGGCAAATGGGCCAATGCGGTAGCCAAAAGAGGTTGTCTTGCCATGAATTAAAGGGATCGGAATAATCCTCAGGCCAAAAAGTTCAAAAGGTCCACTGATCTCATGGGGGGTCAACAGTGGATAGTAACCGGAATTTTCATGTTCCTGAAAGATATAGCTGAAGCAGCTTTGAAGCGTTTCCAGTGTGTCGCCGGCAGCATAGCAGGGTATTTTCGCCCTGTGCTGGAAAAAAAAACCGCGCAGGTCATCGATGCCATTGACGTGATCGGCATGGGAGTGGGTGAAAAGAACGGCATCAATGGCTTTTATTCCTTGCCGTAGTGCCTGGCAGCGCAGGTCGGTGGAGGTGTCCACCAGAATGGTTCGTTCCTGGTGATGAATCAGGATCGAGGCGCGGGTTCGTTTGTCCCTTGGGTCATCCGAGGCGCAGACGGGGCAACTGCAGCCAACCATCGGAACCCCGGTGGATGTTCCACACCCCAGAATGGTTATATTCATAACGGTCAACTTTCCAATTATTTTCCTGAAAATAACAGAATTTAAAAAGGCGGGCAAGGTGGTTTTCAGGGAGCTGCCTGTGCTAAATCAGTGTCAGTGTGCCATATCCACCAGCAGGGCAATATTGAGGCCGATTACGACCAATCCCACGATCCAGAGTATAACTGCTCCAAAAGGTTTATTGGCATAATTCTCCATGATTTTCTTCAACGAGGTCAACAGGACCAGCGGAATGATCGTCAGCGGCAGTTGCAGCGAGAGGACGATCTGGCTCCAGAGAATTCCGTTGAACGGGTTTGGCAGCATCATAATTACGATCAGGGCCCTCAACAGGGTGATCGCCAGGCCAATGCGGGAATGGGGGGCATTGATGTCGAATGGTTCGATAAAAATGCCGGCAAAGACTCTGACGCCGGGAATGGCGGCGGTGACTGACGATGAAAGCTCGGCGAAGAGCAGGCCAAGAGCAAAGACCGTCGATGAAAGTTTACCGAAGATGGGTGCCAGTGTGAGTGTCACAACCCACATTAACTTGTAGCCGAACTGTGAACCGGCCGCTACATTTGTGACCCGGTAGTCGGGACGATTAAACCAATCGTGACAAAGAAACCGGGACCGATATAGCTGAAAAGTTCCAGTGAGGCCAGGCGTGAGGCCTGCTTACCTATGTCGGAAATCCATTTTATGGCATACAGCCTCTGAAAGCTAGATTTCCGGCGTCTCGCTGTTGTCATTGATGTACTGCAGGGAATATTTTACATAATTCTCGGGGGATTTTTTCAGCCAGGCCACCTCGGGCGGTGTCAGATCACGTTTGTATTTGGCGGGAACACCTACCCAGAGAGTATTTGGCGGTACGATGGTTCCTTCGGTAACCAGTGCCCTGGCACCGATCAGGGCGCCTTCTCCCACAACGGCACGGTCCATCACCATGGCCTGCATTCCGACAAAACAGCCATTATGCAGGGTGCAGCCGTGCAGGGTTACACTGTGACCGATCGTTACGTCGTCACCGATGATCAAGGGAGCACCCGGATCGTCAGCATGTTTTTTGTGAGTAACGTGCAACATGGATAGATCCTGCACGTTGCTGCGGGCTCCGATGCGGATAAAGTTGACGTCTCCACGGGCAACACAGTTGTACCAGATGCTGGATTGCGGTCCCATTTCTACATCGCCGATGATTACGGCTGTTTCAGCAACAAAAGCGGTCGGGTCGATCTTGGGCTGAATGCCCTGGAATGGTCGGATCATGTTTTCATTCCCCATTAAATGGAAGTTGACAGCGCCAAGGAGTATACTCACTCCGAAATGAGTTGGCAATCCCGGTGTTTTGAATGGGCATCACCGCAATTAAACTACTTGTTGATATGAACCTTTTTTGCTATGTTGCAGAACTGATTTCAACCAGAGAAGGGGATGTTGATGATGAAATTCACCAAGATGCAGGGTGCCGGAAATGATTATGTTTATGTTAATTGCTTTGAGGAGACCGTTGCGGATCCTCGGCAGACAGCCATACAGGTTTCAAATCGTAACTTCGGCATAGGTTCGGACGGCCTGATCCTGATCATGCCATCCGATCTTGCCGACGTAAAGATGCGGATGTTCAATTCCGATGGTTCCGAGTCAGAGATGTGCGGAAACGGTATTCGTTGTGTTGCCAAATATGCCTTTGATCATGGAATTGTTTCAAAAACCGAAATAACCGCGGAAACCGGTGCAGGTATTCTGACGCTGCAACTATTCACCGCTGCCGACGGCAAGGTCGAAAAAGTACGCGTCAACATGGGGCCGCCGCGGCTTACTCGGGCAGAAATACCGATGACCGGCGACCCTGCTGCCCAGGTTGTAGATCAGCCGCTGACGGTTCTGGATCGCACCTTCCGAATCACCTGTGCTTCGATGGGTAATCCGCACTGTGTCATATTTGTCGATGATGTCGCCAACTTTCCGGTAACAATTTACGGGCCTTTGATCGAATCCAACGAGCTGTTTCCACGTCGTACCAACGTAGAGTTTATTCAAATAATTTCCCGCACTGAAATTCGTCAGCGCACCTGGGAACGCGGCGCCGGTGAAACATTGGCCTGTGGCACCGGCTCCAGCGCAGTTACGGCTGCCTGTGTGCTTAATGGCCTGACAAAGAAGAAAATTCTTAACCATCTCTCGGGTGGCGATCTTGAAATGGAATGGGCCGATGACGGCAATATCTACATGACCGGTTCGGCGGTGGAAGTCTTTAACGGGGAAATCGAACTTTAAAATCCATATGTCACGTGCCCTTAATATCATAAATCTGGTTCTGGCGATTTTGCTGATTGCCCTGATGGCTGGAATCTCCTCCGAGCAGCTTTCGATGCGACTTGGAAACTCTTTCCCCGGCAAGAAGGAAGTTGCCCCTGTCGCCGCATTGCCTCGTGCCGAAGATTTGTCCTACTACGCCCCGATCCTGACCAACGGGCTGTTTGGCAAGTTGGCTCAAGGGGCGCTGACGCCGATTCTGGATACCACCGCTTCAGCACAGGCAGCTCCGTCCACGGCCCCGGCCGAATTGATGCTGCTGGGTACTGCTGTTGGCTCCTTCCGGGAGACCTTTGCGCTGGTGCGAAATATGACGAAGCAGGAAGAGCGGGTGTTCCGTCTGGGAGATATGGTCTTTGACGCGGGTCGTCTGGTTGAAGTGGGCAGAGAAAAAGCGTTTATTGTGATCAATAACAAAAAGGTCGAGCTGTTGACGCCGATGGCGCCACCCCCTTCCCTCTCTCCTGTCCCGACCCCGCAGGTCACGACCGGTAACGTGGCAGCTGTTGCTCATCAAGGAGCGGGTAGTTATATAATCGACCAGCGGGCTCTGAATGCTGCTCTGGACAACCCGGCCCAGGCCATGACCGATGCCAGGCTGCTTCCCAGCCAGAAAGACGGTAAGGTCGAAGGATTCCGTGCCTCTGAGGTCAAGCCCAACGGCGTCTTTGCGATGATCGGCATTAAAAACGGCGATGTGCTGCTGCGCCTGAATGATTTTCCGATGGACTCTCCCGACAAGGCGCTTCAATCATTTATATCCCTCAAGGGGCAAAACCGGCTGAAGCTAGATTTGATCAGGGACGGCCAGCCGGCGACTTTCAACTACGATATACGCTGATTCGGAGGCTGTTTTGACACGATATCTGATACTTACCTTCTGTGCCCTGCTGGTAACAGCAGCTCTTTGCGCCTCCCCGGTTTTGGCGGCCGGCAAGGGGGTCGTGCTGAATTTTAACGAAGTGGATATCTCCACGATGGTGAAATTCATCAGCGACCTGACCGGCAAGAACTTTATTCTTGATGATCGGGTCAAGGGCAAGATTTCGGTGTATTCCCCTTCCAAGCTCTCGACCGAAGAAGCCTATAACGTTTTTGTTTCGGTACTGGAACTGAAGGGCTTTACGGTCGTGCAAAGCGGCAGGGTGGCCAAGATAGTTCCATCCGCCAGTGCCAGGCAATCCGGTTTCAAGGTGTTTCCCGAGGGTGAGGCACTGCCGGTTAATGAAACTTACGTTGCCCAGGTGACCAAGCTTGAGAATATCACGGCCCAGGAGGCATTGGCCTTCCTGCAGCCGATGATCTCCAAAGATGGCCACATTTCTGCCTTTGGACCCGGCAACCTGATTCTGATGGTGGACTCCTCGCTCAATATCCGCAAGCTGCACCGGATTCTGCAGACCATTGACACAGAACGCACTCGGGAAGGGTTTGAGATCGTGTACCTGAAAAATGCTTCGGCGGAGAGTGCTGCTACAACGGTTCGACAGTGGCTGAGCGGTTCCGACAGCAAACCAGCCGGACAGCCGTCTTCAGCCGGTGGCGGCGGAGGCGGCAGTGTCCTGGCTGACCAGCGCCTGAACGCGCTGCTGGTCTTTGGCAATGAAAATACCAAAAAGGCTGTACGTGAGATGGCGGCCAAACTGGATGTGGCCCCACCGGAAACCAGCAGCAAAGTCAATGTCTATTATCTTGAAAACACTGATGCCACAGAGATGGCCAAGGTGCTGGATGGTGTCGTCAAGGGCATCAGCGCACCGTCAACCCTGCCCGGTCAGCCAGGCGCAGCTGCTTCTCAGGCATCGCCTTTTGACAGCGGCAAAGTAACCATTACTGCCGACAAAACCTCAAACTCCCTGGTAATAATGGCTTCCCCCAATGACTACAATAATCTGGCTCAAGTGATAAAGAAACTGGACCTTCGCAGCAAACAGGTTTTCGTGCAGGTTCTGATTGCCGAGGTTTCGCTGGATAAATCCAGGGAACTGGGGCTGCAGGGTGGTGTCATTGGTGGCGGAGTCCTCAATAAATATCTGACGGTAGCCGGATTGTATGATCCGCTTGGAACTCTTACAAGCCTTGGCACCGCCATCAGC
>JBBQCH010000117.1:0-10498 GCA_038318485.1 Geobacterales bacterium | reverse complement strand
AGGGCGAAACCTTTTGCACATTTGGGCCACGTACCACTCATCAGTCCAAACCCTCTTTAACAGTCCCATGAAATAGAGATCGTCGTCTGTTATTCGACGCGAGATCAATCCATCTCTCACCAGCTTCCTGGTAATTTTGTCAGAAAACTCAAAATTTTCATTTGTACTCATCGCAGATTCTCCCTCTAAATGATAAGATTGGTTTACCAAACACCCTATTCACCTCCATTAGCCACCCTCCCCTACCCTCTTTTTTAGGGGGAGGGGTGATACAACGAAAATTCTGAAATTGCTTTGGCAACTTCAAATTATTGACTACTGGTACTATCGCTCAAACCAGGAGTTTCGAGATAACTGGCTCGTTAGTATCTTTCAGAACATTCATCCTAAAAACGGCTGTTGAAGTCTAAAAACTGTTGTAACCTACTGATGCGTATCCATAATCACTGTCAGGAGGGATCACCAAATGGGTGAACAGAATTTTCCGGTTTCAGAAGGCAGTTCCCGGGTTCCCGTTGACACCTTTGCTGGTCGCATTCACGTTGAATGGGATCACAATGCTGCCGTCACACCGATGGGGCAACTGCCGTTCTTTATTGAATTCCTAAAAGCAAGTGGTCTTTATGAAGCTTTTTTGGCTGACTGCCCGCTTTGCTATACAAGTCCGAATGCACCGAATGTACAGGATATTTTAGGAACCCTTGTCTTGTCGATTCTTGCCGGTCACAAGCGGTATTCACACATAACCACTATCCGCACTGACCAGGTGAATCCCGAACTCCTCGGGATGAAAGCTGTTGCCAGTGAAGATTCCATTCGACGGGCACTTGCCCATATGGAAGGTGACGCTGCGGTTACCTGGTTAGACCGGCATCTGTCCCAGAGCACACAGCCCGTACTTACGCTGGCACCCTGGATACTGGACACCGATAACACTGTCAAACCGCTGTATGGCAAGCAGGAAGGAGCGGTTGTGAGCTACAATCCCAAAAAACCGGGCCGTCCTTCCCACTCTTATCACAGCTACTTCATGGCCAACACCCGTATGGCTCTTGGCGTTGAGGTTGAGCCCGGTGACATGCATACCGGCAAGCACGTTGCGGTTGGCCTCTGGGAGTTGCTCGACAGTATGCCAAGAGAACTTTGGCCGGTCTTTATCCGAGGAGATGTCTCGTTCGGCTCTGAAGCGATCATGCATGAAGCGGAAGAGCGTGAGCTTCATTACCTGACGAAACTCCGCCTTACCAAGAATGTCACAAAGCTCATCAACCGGCTGATTGCCAAAGGCGAGTGGGTTGATGCCGGTCAAGGGTTCAGGGGCGCCGAAAGCACTCTTTGCCTAACCGGTTGGAGCAAGGAGCGCCGTGTCGTAGTCCTCAAACGACCAATTCGGGGAGAAGTTCCGATAACTGATAAGCAACTTGAACTCGCCTTTATCAAAACAGAAGACGGCGTAAAGAAGTACGAATACCAGGTTTTGGTTACATCTCTTCCCGACGAACTGCTTGCTATTGCGCAGCATTACCGTGATCGCGGCGACTGTGAAAACTGTTTCGACGAGCTGAAGAACCAGTGGGGCTGGGGCGGTTTCACCACCAAGGATCTGCAACGCTGTAGAATTATCAGCCGATTAGTGGCTCTGGTGTACAACTGGTGGTCACTCTATGCCAGGCTGGTTAATCCAGACAAACACCACGAGGCAATCACCAGCAGGCCGCTCATGCTCCAGTCAGTCGGCAGGAAAACAACCCATGCCGGCCAGACCATCGTAACGGTAACAAGTACCCACGCGAAAGCATCTGTCATACAAGCCTCAATGCGAGAACTCACAAGGTTTTTCAAAGAGCTGGTCAAGACTGCGGAGCAGTTAACAGTATCAGAGAGAGTCAAACTGATAGCGCTGAGGGCTTTTAAGAAATTGATGACGTCATTGCCGCCTCTGCCGACAATAAAAATGCTACCCGCAACTGGCTGAGTTAGGGCCAACTGCCGTTTTTAGGTTCATCGGTTTGATAGCTCCCTCATTGATCAACAACTCAATTCTAGCCATTGACCGACGGATTGTTTGCTTGACGTTTTCCAGCGAACATCGACGTTTTTTAGCAATCTCGTGCTTGTTTAAAACACCTTCTCCTGTGACCCCCAAGGATAACGCCAATACCTCACGTTCTACTGGCGGTAAGTAATCGCACACCGACAGAAACATCAATGTGATCTGATCATCGGGTTCCGAATCATCAGCGCAGTAATCAACATAAATATTTTCATCATCTATATTTGAGCAATAGTCTGAGGGAATTGAATTTGAACCATTTTTATGCTTGGTGTTAGGTGTAACGTCTCGCACCATTGTCTTAAAAACGGACCAAAATACCGCTCTGAAATCAATACATTTTTCCTGGGATCGTATAGAAGCAATAAGAGAAGCTTCATATGCCATCTGCAAGTAGTCTACAGGTTCATAGGGACCAAAATGGCAGTAACGGTTAGCTTTTTTAAAAATAAGTGCCTTATTATCCGTCACCCATTGAATTGCCGCCTTAAAATCCATTTTCAACTCCTTTGAATAAAAAAAACCGGTCTCCAGGAAATATCCCAAAGACCGGCTTTGCCTTATTGCCGCATTAGTAAGCGACTGGCCGTGCCATAAATTTGTATTCTGTGTAAATGGAATGAGACTAGCTGGTGATGCTGACTCCTAAACAATCTGCAACTTGAATAATTTCGGAAGTTGAAGCTGACTTTCGCAAATAATCTTCAACTTTCCTCCTGATTCTGACTGTGTCCCATTTTGGATGGATGTGCTCCCCGCAAAGATAAATCGCCCCATCCTCTTCAATTTTGATCTCGCCATCATGAAATGCCTGGGTGATTGAATTTATATTTGGATTGCCTGGAATGAGCCTATACCTGCCTTCATCGACTTCGATGAGCCGTTGACTGTGTTTCAGGTAATTGAACACAATCTTCACAATTTCATTGTTAGGGCGGCCTTTACAAAGCATATCGGCTAAGATCCTTCATTGCGTTCGCGCACTTGGTTTTGGTTATAAAAAGGTTAAATAAAGGTTATAGGGGTGTTAACAACTCTCAAACATTCCGTTATTACGTATGAATTTTGATGCCATCTGCCGGTCTTAAGTCGATTTTTTACCGGTCAAAAGTCGAGTTTCAGTCGGTCTAAAGTCGATGGCGGTCGGTCATAAGTCGAGTTCTAGTCGGTCATAAGTCGAAAATAGGAGCAATACGGCCGGTCATAAGTCGATTTTTTTTGCGTTTTTCTTCTATTGAATCGAAAATTTTCATTTCCCAGTTTTCAACGATCATTTTATGGTCGGTCACAAGTCGAAAACAAACCGCATAAAGCATTTTTTACGTGCAACTATCCGGTTTTACTTTACAGTCGGTCATACGTCGAAAATTAATTACGTTGAACTTTAACAACATCATTCTGTGATATTTCCCAATTGGAGAGGAAACCAACCCTTTCCATAACAACCAGTGCTTCTTTAAGCTGCTCCTTAAAATGCTTAACAGGCATCTTGGTTCCACATACGACCATTAATCGTACTATTCCTTCTGGATATGGCTTGCGGTGAGAGGACCAGTAGCCATAAAGCCTTGTAGCAATACCAGTCGGAAGTTTTTTTCTGATTTGCCAGTCAAGATATGTAAGATAATTGGGCTCGAACAATAAAAGTATTTCTGGCTCAAGCCATACTTTCCAATGTTTGTATATCTCACCGGTATATTCGTCGCGCCAAAGAAACTTTCTGATCAAAGAGACATTAATTGCCATCCCGATGCGTTTTGAAGATACTGTCAAGCCTGTCACCGACATTCGTAATAAACAATTTCTCAATCTTTCAGCACCACCGCCATTTGTTGGCCAACCAATTTCTCGGAGAAATGAGTACGGTAAAAATTCAACACACTCACCAAGGTGATGTTTTCTGATTGCATTCAGAATATTGAGCCAAACAAGCTCATCGTCCTGCCGTAATTCTTTACCTGTGTACGTAATGCATCCATCACCAAGTGTTGCTATTTTTTCATTTTCAAGATTGCGTCTTGGCTGATTTCTATTACCGATGTTAAAAAGCGCTGAACGCACAACTTCGTTTGGTAAAACTCTCAAAGAATCAGCCCATAAAGGCAATTGGAGCTTGATTCCATCGGGCAGATAGTTAAAACAAGAATCACTCATTCGCTCTTTCCAGAGTGGTCAAATTCATTCGGCACTTTGACGCTTTGCAGCCCATTCATTAATTTCATCAAGGGGCCACCCGACACGTCTAATTGAAATTTGTCTCCTACGTGGAAAGCTCTTATCTCTCAATTCAATTCGCCTAATAGTGCTTGACGACAGAGTTAGTATTTCAACGACTTGAGATAAAGTAATAAAAATTGTTTGCTGCTTCAAATTCATTTCTGTGCTCATACCGTTCCTCCCTCAAACTTTAATTTCTAAATTATATATCTGTAAGGGGGGGAAGGTGATTGACACATCAAGACCATTCATTTTCCATCTTGACACCTCTAAAAATTAACTAAGCAAACAAATGCTTCCTGAAAAAAGCTATAAATATCTATACATTTGAGAAAATTATAAACTTTAAAACTTATTTCCTATAAATTGAAATGTGGAAAATAATTATGATGATCAGAATTAGTTTTTGAAAAACGGAGAGATTTTGAGTCCTAGGTGACAAAATCTTGCTCTCTCCGATATGGGAGCGATCGTTGAATTTGAAGGGTCACTTTTTAGAGAACGGCAGGAGGAAGGAATTTAGACTTTAGTTATTTCCGTTTTACTTCAAAGAAAATTGGACTGCATAGTATTGCCGATTTTCGAAGATGCAGGGTCTCATTGCAAACATCGGACTCTTGATCTATCAAAATTTGTAACGGTAGGACTGGTGCTGAACATTGACAGCATAGCTGAATAAGGCGTATAAACAGCCTGGAATGATTACTTTTTTCTATCCTGAGGCTCTGGCAAAAGGAGTTACACTCCGACAAATCCAGGGCTTTTCATTTTATCTGCATGTGCGGAAACAGCAGTTTCTCTTGAAGATAATGTCGTGTCATCAAATTCAATATTTCAAGTAATGTCAGGATCGGTTTCGGTTTACATATGAGTGAAAAATCCCAATTTGAAATAGTCCGGAAAGAACAAGAGCGTCTGTCTGAGGTGCTTAACTCGATCGAGGAAACGGCCAGGCTGAACAGGGCAAAGATTGCTCATCACAGTGCCTACACAGCCGAATTGGAGAAGGAACGCCTTGAGTCGGTAAGCTGGCGTGAAAAAAACTCGCTAACAGAAAAACTTATCGAGAACGACAAGTTTGATCCCACAAAATATCTCACTTTTTTTCAGATGACCGACAGTCCTTACTTCGGGATAGTAGGGATTAGCGACACCGACAAGAGAATTGGCGACAAAGAATATCTCATTGGGAAGCAGGGGTTCGTATCACACGATAACCGGGCATTGGTAGTAGACTGGAGAAAAGCTCCGATATCACGGTTTTTTTATGACTATGACCTCGGAGATGAATACTTCGAAACCATTCAGGGCAAAGACCGGGAGGGGTCAATAACCAGGCGGGACACAGTCGAGATAGCAAAATGTTCACTAAGGCGAATCGAATGCGGCGAAGATGTGTTCGAGTTGGTCAACAGCACATGGGTAAAAAATGAAAAACAATATCATACTACGACTGACACCAAGGTGGCGAACCAAGACCATCGCATGGTGGATATCGTCTCGCTAATCTCCCCTGATCAATTTCACATGATTACTTCTGAAGCAACAGACGGCTGCACCCTTATCACTGGTGGTGCCGGCAGCGGCAAGACGGTGGTGAGCCTCCATCGGTTATCTTGTCTTCAGTTTAACGACCCCGACAGATTCACTCCTGACCGCTGTCTTGTCCTCATGTTCAACAAGGTGCTACGTAACTACGTAAGGCAAACCTCCTCTGACCTTCTCGGCAGCACCAGAGTTGATACATTCAGCGCCTGGACATTGAGTGCCATCACCGCCCTGACCGGCAAAGTTATCAAGCCGGTTGTTAACGATGAACTGACTACAATGAAGAAATCATCGCTATTGTCAGGCTTTTTGGTTCGTTATGTCACAGAAGTACGTGAAACAGACCCGCTTCAGGATCTGTGGCGATTTTACGGACAGCCTTACGTGCTTGATGCCCTTTTTGCCGAAGAAAAAAGCAGAGAAACGTTTCTGACAGATTTACGCCGACGGTACTCGACCAGAAGTCAGACCGTGTCATTCGCCGACCTGAGCGTTCTGCTACGGCTGTGCCAGTTGCGCGAGAAAGACGGTCCGATCCGCGAAGCTCTTAACTGGTACGCCCACATCATTGTTGATGAAGGACAGGATCTCTCGCTCCTGGAGCTTGAGGCAATTCTCGCGGCAACAGATAAACGGAACAGTATTACACTCAGCGCTGACAGCAAACAAAAGATACTCTCGTGGGTTGATGCTGCCGACTTCGACATTTTTAACAAGAATCTGAGGGAGGTCGGGTTGAGAAACGAGACCCTTTCCGTTTCTTATCGCTGCCCCAAAGAAATTATGGCGCTGGCTTCAAAAATCAGCAATAGAGAGAGCGAACAGATTGGCAGACATTCCGGCGTTCTTGAGTACCACAAGGCAGTGGACGCGGAGAGCGCATTAGGACTTCTACGCAGTCTTGTCGAAAAATTAGTGGACAAAGATCCAAACAGCCTGACTGCCGTCATCTGTAAGAAAAAATCGGATGAGAAAATGCTCCACAAAGCGTTAAACGGTATCAATGGCCTACATCATCAGGGTGAGTTGACCTTCGAACCGGGAGCGCTGGTCACAATTGCCCACCAGGTTAAGGGGGTAGAATTCGCAAACGTAATTCTTTACGATCCGAATTCGAAGGATTTCAGAAAATCTTCCTTAGATCGGAATCTGCTCTATGTTTGCGTTACTCGCGCCTGCAGGCGTCTTGACATTGTTTACTGGAGAGAGCTTGCCGATGGTCTGGCGTAATGAAGTTTTCTAAGCAGTTTGAGGAGTCTGTAATTGCAGATTGTTTTGGCATTGACTTTGGCACCACCAATTCATTCGGCAGGGACAAACTTGAACAGCGCAATGCCTTTACAAGTGTCGTCCATGGCCTGGGAAGCAGCGTTCCGCTTTTTGTCTGAAAGGGATGCGATTGCAGCTGCGGTGAATTGAATCAAGTGAGGGGTTCATGGTATCAAAGGTTGATGAGATCAAATATGACTCCGTAGAACTGAAAGGTATAACAATCGCCTACAGTTGGTGCCACTCACGCCGCAGAACGCTTGGAATAACTGTTCGCAAAGATAAGTCAGTATCAGTCCGGGTGCCACTTCGGACAGATATAAAAGACGTTAGGGCCTTTGTTACCTGTCGGGCAGAATGGATACTGAAGGTCTGGAAAAAGTTGGATAAACATCCAACTCCACAACAGCAGGGATATGTGCGTGGGGCAGTTTTCATGTATCAGGGGGAGGAATATTGTCTGGAGTTTACAAAGGGTCCGCAGCGTTCACTGCAGTTGCACGATGGTCTACTGATATTGACCTCACCTGAGATACCGTCTGAAGATACGGTTAGTGGGATGATTACACATTGGTATCGGAAACAGGCAGAGACAATTGTAAACAAACACTCAATTGAATGTCACCACCTTATGCAAGCAGAAGGAATTCCGTTACCACCTATTACCATACGCTCCATGAAAACTCGTTGGGGGAGTTATTCCTATAAGACGAAGCGGATAAGCCTCAACCAGAACTTGATTAAGGCACCGCTAACATGCCTTAACTACGTCATAATCCATGAACTTTGTCATATCAAAGTACGGCATCATGGTGCCATTTTTTGGAAGATGGTTGGTCGTTATGTACCGGATTATTTAAAAATACGCAGACAATTGAAACAATTCATCTGAATTAACACCATTTCAAAGCCGGCAAAACCACCTGGCCAACTGTTTTACTGGAAAACCTTGAATCGTTAATCTTTGCAGAGGATTTTGCTGTAGGAGCAGCAAAAACTATAATGCTTACGTTTTTTCGGACAGGTAGTTAAGTTTGGTTTGCCCCTGAATTCGTGACGCTGGAATGGTCGAAACTTACGGATACAGGCGTCTCCCATAAAGACAAGATCAATCAGGTTCTCCAACAGTTGCAGACGGGGAAAGCCAAATTAGTATATGATGTGACATCAGAAACCTGCAACATCGTGCCAGAACCATAACGAGAGGTAAAGCCATGCAGAGCAATCCTGTCATCGAAGTTTTTTTTGACTATATTTGACCCTGGTGCTACCTCGGTGCCGTGCGTACCGACCGACTGCAGCAGGAATATGGTGTTGAGCTGGTAATGCGGGTGTTCCCCCTCCATCCGGACACCCCGGAAGAAGGTATGGAACTTTCGGAGATGTTTGCCGGACAAGAGGCGATGATAGCAGCCATGCAGGCACGGCTGGTTCAGATCGCTGCCGCCGAGGGACTTCCTTTGAATCTCCGGTCACGCACATACAATAGCAGACGTGCCCAGGAGTTGGGCAAATGGGCTGAGTCACGGGGAGCTGGTCCCCGGTTTCACCACGCTGTCTACCAAAGCTATTTCGTTGAGGGCATCAATATCGGTCTGATAGCCCCTCTTGTTGCCATAGCCGAATCAGTCGGCTTACCGGCAGATGAAGCCCGTAGCGTACTTGAAACAGGGAGCTTTGATCAGGCCGTCGCTGCGGATTGGCAGCGCTCCAGAGACCTGGCAATATCCGCTGTCCCGACCCATCTTTACGGAAGTAAGCGCCTGTCGGGGTTCAGCTCCTATGATGATTTTGTTCGACTGATTTCATAATTTATGATGTGGAGGCACGATGAAAATACTTGCTATAATCGCCAGTCCCCGGGGTATGAACGGCAATACCGGACGCCTTCTGGATGAAGTGCTCCAGGGAGTCACAGCTTCCGGTGCAGAAACAGAGATCCTTTCCCTTGCCACCCTGAAAGTCCAGCCCTGTGTCGGCTGCGACCTCTGCCACAAAACCGGACTCTGCTCCATCAAGGATGACTACGAGGTGATCAAGGACAAGCTTCTTGCATTTGACGGTTTTATCCTGGCCAGTCCCAATTACATCTTCAGTGTCACCGCCCAAATGAAGGCCCTGTTTGACCGCTGTAACGGCCTGATCCACTGCATGGCGCTGGAAGGAAAATATGCTGCTGTGGTTGAAACCTCCGGAGGGGGTGAAGATCAGGAGGTGATTACCTACATGGAGCGTTTTGTGAACACCCTCGGCGCCAACTCGGTCGGCGGTATCGGCTCACCGATTGCGGGAATCAGAACCTTTCCGGAAGAGCCTGAGCTGTTCACCAGGGCACAAGCACTCGGCACCAAATTGTGTCGGTGTATCGAGGAAAATCAACGCTTCCCCGAACAAGACGCGTTTCATGCCGCCTTCCGGGCGAGAATGTCGGGGTTAGTCGGTTACATGGCCGAATTCTGGCCTTTTGAGCGGGAATACTGGCAGAAGAAAAACGGTCCGGCAGCGTGATCGGATTGAACCGCTATACGTAGAAATAACAGTAAGGAGATCCACCATGAATTTGACAGAACTGTTTGCCCAATCGGGGGTGGCGGTTATGGCCACCGCCTCTGGCGATGGCAGCGTTAATACCGCAATTTACGCCCGTCCGCATGTCATTGATGAAACCACGATGGTCTGGGGCATGACCGACGGCCGCACCTACCAGAACATTACCCAGAACAAGAATGCAGCATTTTTGTTCAAGACCTCTACCCCCGGTTTCAGTGGTGTACGTCTCGCGCTCAAATTGATCAAAACGGAAGAAGATGGTGAGATGCTCCTGAAGATCAAGGAAAATGCTGAAGTTACCGTCGGCCCGGGAACCGGTGCAGCTGTCACCCATGCCGCCTGGTTCACCGTGACTGAAGTGCGCCCACTCATTTAACGATGGATAAACGCTTCTTCCCGCTTTCCAGCATCACCACCCGTATCAGCGAGTTACTGCAACCCGCCATCACCAAACGGTTCTGGGTTAAAGCCGAGGTGATGTCCGGTCGCGAGAGAGGCGGTGCGTTTTATTGTGATCTTATTGAGACCGGTGCCAACGGCAAGATAGCCGCTAAAATCTCCTGTACTATCTGGGCACAGGAACTGAGCAGCATTCGCAATATCTTCAAGTCAAAAGGCATGGAGCTGATTTTAACTGACGGAACAGTAGTCGGTTTTCAGTGCTCTCTCCAGTACAGTCCGCAGTATGGCATCTCTCTGCGCGTAATTGATGCCGATCCGTCAATTGCCATGGGGGAGATGGAACTCAAGAAACGGGAGATTATTGAACGATTACAGAATGAGGGCCTGTTTGAGCCAAACAAGGAGCGTTTTGTACCATTACTTCCGCTCCATATTGGCCTGATATCCAGTTCAGGTAGT
>JBBQCH010000116.1:0-10573 GCA_038318485.1 Geobacterales bacterium | reverse complement strand
TAATCAGGGATATCAATCTCAGTTTTCCTAGCCTTAATGCACTTTCCACCGCAGACTTTGTCGGAAATATCCGTCTATTCAGAACCATTTCAACCTTTACCAGATCGGTTGCCATCATATCATTTATCGGTTCCTGTCTTGTTGTTACAAACACACTTTTGATGGCAGTATCCGAGCGAACCAGAGAAGTCGGTATTCTCATGGCTGTTGGCTGGCGTCCCTGGCTTGTTATCAGGATGCTCCTTGCTGAAAGCCTGACTCTCTGCGTATTCGGTGCGGTTACCGGTAATGGCCTGGCTCTATTGATACTGAAACTGTTAAATAATAGTCCGTCAGTTGGATTTGGCTGGATACCGGTTTCCATATCCCCGTCAACATTTCTTGCATCTCTCGGAGTTGCTGCTCTTCTGAGCCTTATTGCGGTCATCTGGCCGGCGGTGATAGTGTATCGACTATCACCGGTCGATGCACTTCGACACGAATGAGGTACCTCATTGTATGACGTTCTTGAAGGTTGATCAATTATTTAAAATGTATCCAAGTGATACGGTTGCGGCGTTAAGAGGGGTCAGTTTTACCATGGCAGAAGGTGAAATTGTCGCTGTTATGGGGCCTTCAGGGTGTGGCAAAAGTACTTTACTCAACCTGATCGGTGCGTTGGACAGACCAACATCAGGAGATGTTTTTATTGATGGCAGGCGTATCGGGGATTTCGGTCCAGCTCATCTTTTTCGTGCCAGAATGATTGGGTTCGTTTTTCAGTTTCATCATATGGTTTCAGGTATGACTCTTGCTGAAAATGTGTCAGCACCGCTCGTTGCTCAGGGCATTGCCACGCGCGAAAGAAACCGGCGGTCTCTCGAACTGCTTGAAGCGGTTGGCCTGGAACATCGCGCCAACTTTCTTCCTTGCCGAGTGTCGGGGGGAGAACGTCAGCGAGCCGCAGTAGCCAGAGCCCTGATTTCGTCGCCTCGCATTATACTCGCTGACGAACCGACCGGAAATCTCGATTCCGACGCAGGAGAGGTTGTCTTCCAGCTGTTATTGAACCTGTCAAGGGATCAGAAAACCACGGTTCTCATTGCAACTCACAACCATGAGATGGCCGCACGGGCAAACAGGACAATACAGATGAGAGATGGCCTACTCATGCCACTACGTACCAATTGATAATGATTCCGCCCCTCTGCAAAATTATGAGTACTTTGGCATTCGTTTTTCTTCTGGGCGCATTATTCTGTAGTCATGGTTGTTCAAGTGATTCTGCTGACAAATCTCCAACCGTAATCACCCCGGAAAGTATTATCACCTTTTCCAGACTCGACCTGCTGAATGACGCACCATATTATTTCCCCGCAACTGATCCGAATGTACCGGTACAGACGTTTCAACTATTGAAAAAATGGGACTTCATTTTTCTGGGGGGATTAGGAAACGGAGCTATACGTCGAGGTTTTACCGGCCTCCTCATTCCAGGGAGGTATGACCATGTACTCGTATATCTGGGAAAAGATGTTCACGGCAATGCCTATGCTGCAGAATTGAACGTCGACTCCTTTAAGGTCAAAGCGCCTTCCATCTTTGTAGATGGAGGTATACGCCTTCTGTGCCTCGGTACCGATTACGGCACCAATGTCCACCCATCAGGAGCACATCTTTTCAGCACGGATAATTACCAGATTCGATGGGCAAAGACGTTGAAAACCCAGTTCAGAGAGAAACTTACGAATAATGATCAGCAAGTAACTACGCAGATTATGGCAGATCTCACTGCAAAATTTCCCTATCAATTGGAGTTTAACTCAAATTTTATTACCATGTTTATCCTGCAGAAACTGGTTCTTGTTGATGATGGACAACGTAACGGGGCGGGGTGTGCAGATTACTGGACTAATCTTTTTGAAGAGAAAGCCCAGGTCTGTATAAAAGGGGCTCGAATGAATGCGGTTGAAATAACGGATTACTTTACAAATGACCCTGAAGGTAAAAACGCGGCAATTCCGTCAGAACTGAACCCATTAGGGACAGGAAATATTTTAATTAGAGATTTTCTTAATCTGGGGTTTACCATTACAGACAGTCAACCGCATCATTTCTCGTGTGATTACAGTAGCGAACAGGGGGTCGTGACGCCATCCAGACTTTTTGCAAGCGAACAATTTGAAGACACCGCAACTACAAATTTTGCAGAAATTGTGGGAACTGGGAAATTATTAGGGCAGAGCAAAACAACAGTTTCTGGCTCCGTCTATGCGACCAGTGCTACCCTGCCTAAGATAGCCGGATATATTATTAGGCTCGAATTATCCGGCACAAAACCGGCCCAAGCAACCGGTACAAAGGCTTCCGAGAGCTGATAAACCACTACCGAGCGTTTATATCACGACGGTAAAAGGTGCACCAAATCAGTAAAGTAGACTTAACTCTGGCGGTGTGTTGAGATGTCTTAATCTCCCTCCACCTATGCACCATGCCTTTTCAGAAGCGAGTTCGTGTCTCAACAAGCACTGTACATCTGCTACGGTTCTGTTAAGATCACTTACTTACATTTTACGTACATATTCGACAGTAGAGTACGTCCAGATTGGCTATATAAAAACAATAACTTACTGAAAAACGTAAGCCTAGTTTCCGAATCTTGCCTTCGGCACCAACCTAATATTGACAAAGCGCTCTACTTCAAAAGTTAGGGCGCTTTGTCGTTTCTATCCTTCATTTCCAAGTTGCTTTAAGGGCCGGATTCTTCTTCTCTGCCTTTATTACCGGTTTCCAAGTTTTTACCACTTCGAATGGTATTAAACAATTATCTAAATAATAAATGCCTGTTTCTATGGTTAGAATATAAATATATTGACATGCATATAATTGGATTGTATTTTGTGCATATTCACAGAAATCGGAAGCTACTGAAAAACTCTACATAACTTACTTAACGTCTTAGATAAAATCAACTTTAAGATAAGTCGCTTAGGCATTTTCTGAAACATTGTCTAAAAAACTTACTAAAAATGGAGATCAGATGGAACCACAGGATTTATTGAAGCGGATTAAGTCTAAAAAATCCCCGGCGATCATCGACGTCCGGAGCGGATTCGAGTTTCGTGCCGGACACATACCGGGCGCAGTTCATGCCCCAACCTGGAAAATACTGTTGCGGTTGGCGCACATTCCTTCCGACAAGAATGCAGAGCTGGTGGTCACCTGCGAACATGGCCCTCGGGCACAGCTTGCCAAGGGCTTGCTTGGTGCATTCGGTTACCGCAATGTTTCATTGCTTGCAGGGCACATGGTAGTCTGGCGGCAGGCAGGGTATTCTCAGAAAAAGTGAGATGTATCCGACACAATCATGAAATCTGGTTTTCTGGTTTGCTCTGATATTAAAACTATCAACTAAGGAGTCTCTGCTAATGAATTTACGAATTGTTATCATCGGGGCAAATGCTGCCGGAGCTAAGGCTGCTGCAAAAGCAAAGCGTATGAATCCGAAGTCCTCGATAACGGTGGTCGATCGGGGATGTTTCATTTCCTACGGTGCCTGCGGCATTCCGTACTTTGTGTCAGATACGGTTATTGATGAAAAGGAGCTGATGAGCACTCCGGTCGGGGTTGTGCGCGATGCCACCTTTTTCAGGAAAGTCAAAGGCGTTGAGGTCATCACCGAAACTGAGGCGGTCGTTATTGATCGGCTGAACAAGAAAGTCGAACTTAAGACGAGCGGAAACGTCAAAAACTCTTTCCTTGAATATGACAAGTTGATCCTCGCAACCGGGAGTTCGCCGGTTATACCACCGCTAGAGGGCTGCCATCTCCCCGGTATTATCACGGTTAAAAGCATTGAAGATGCCGTTATCCTTAAAGAACAGGCGATTTCCGGCAAACGGGCCTGCGTAATCGGAGCCGGATTGATTGGTCTGGAAACGGTTGAAGCGCTCTCCATGCGCGGTATGCAGGTTACGGTAGTTGAACTTCAAAAACAGATTATGCCGGGAGTTCTGGATGAGGAAATGGCAACACTGCTGGAGCAGCATATACAGGAGCGGGGTGCGGAAGTCGTGACCTCCTGCTGTGTGTCCGGTTTCAGCGGAGATGGTCGGGTTGAAACGGTCATCACCGACCATGGCAACCTGACGGCTGACCTGGTGGTGCTGGCCATTGGAGCCAGGCCCAATGTTGACCTAGCCCGTAATGCCGGTTTAGCCATCGGTGAGACCGGTGCGATTGCGGTAGATGAATTTCTGCGCACTTCCGACAGTCACATTTTTGCCTGCGGAGATTGCTGTGAAACGACCAATCTGGTCACCGGCTCAAAAATATACGCTCCACTGGGCAGCACGGCCAACAAGCAGGGGCGGGTGGCCGGGATCAACGCATCGGGTGGTGAGGACACTTTCGCCGGAGTACTGGGTACGGCAATCCTCAAGGTATTTAATTTCAACGCCGGAAAAACCGGCTTGACCGAAACAGCTGCCCGCGCAGCCGGATATGATGTGGAAACGGTACTTTCACCGGCTCCGGACCGGGCCCACTTTTATCCCGAAGCAAAACCGATAGCACTGAAACTGGTGGCCGACAAAAAAACAGGTCGGCTGCTCGGGCTTCAGGCTGTTGGTCCGGGAGCGGTCGACAAAAGGATCGATGCGGCCGCCACTGCCATTAATTTCCGCGCCACCGCCGACCAGATATCCCATCTTGATCTGGCTTATGCTCCACCATTTTCAGCAGCGATGGATAACCTGATTGTGGCGGCCGATATCCTCAAGAATAAGCTCAACGGCCATGCCAAAGGGGTTTCTCCTAGTGAAGTTAAAAGGATGATGGAGGAGGGGGACGACTTTATCCTGCTTGATGTACGTTCACCGGCGGAAAACGCTGTTGTGCGCATCGCCGGAGCTAAACTAGTTCCGCTCGGTGCGTTGCGCGATAAACTGGAAAGTCTGCCCAAAGACAAGGAAATTGTTGCCTTTTGCAAGATCAGTTTGCGTGGTTATGAAGCCCAGAAAATACTTAATGCCGCCGGTTTCAATAATGTGCGTTTCATGGACGGTGGCATCCTTACGTGGCCCTACGAATTGGAAAAGTGAATCATTGCTGATGAATATCCTGATTGGAACTGTTGTTGAAAACTACAAATTGGAATGAACGTTACAGTGAACCGGGTTTTGTCTACGGCACGACCCCCAACGCTTTTCTTTTTTCAGTGGTTAACAAGATACCGCAAGGCAAAGTTTTGATGCTTGCTGAAGGCGAGGGTAGAAATGCTGTTTATCTGGCCACTCTCGGGTATCAGGTAACGGCTGTGGACGGGTCCGCCGTCGGTCTGCAAAAGGCCGAGAAGTTGGCGGCAGAGCGCGATGTCAAAATTACAACCATAGTCGCTGATCTTGCCGCATTTAAAATTCTGCCGGGAGAATGGGAAGGGATTGTCTCCTGTTACTGCCATGTTCCCTCCGCAATTCGTGTTCCGTTGCACCATTCAGTTGTCATGGGGCTTAAACCGGGTGGTGTCTTTGTGCTGGAAGCTTTCAGTGAAGAACAGCTGTCTAAAGATACTGGCGGACCCAAGTCTCTTGATATGTTGATGAAACTGAAAGGTCTGAAGCAGGAACTTGTCGGACTTGACTTTATTCATGCTGTCACAATGGATAGAGATGTGAGGGAGGGTAGTAGACACACCGGATTGGCTTCAGTCGTTCAGCTGCTTTGTATCAAGCCTTCTTGAAGCTCTCTTTTCAGATCAAATCATTTTAATTCAGAAATCAGTTAACAATAATAATGTGTATATGCACAATATCTTGTTGACACTCCTTTCCGCGAATGCTATTTTGTGCATATACACATTATTAAATCGGAGGTACACAATGAAAGTCTGTTTTCCAGTGGATAAAAATCAGGGGTTGGCGAGTCAGGTGTTTGGACATTTTGGATCTGCACCTGGATTTGTCGTGGTGGACACGGTCACCAGTGAGTTGACGTCGATCAACAACAGCGACCAGGTTCATCAGCATGGTGCCTGCAATCCGGTGGCGGGGCTTGGTGGGCATCAGGTGGATGCGATCGTGGTGGGAGGTATCGGCGGCGGCGCACTGCATAAGCTTAATAGCGTCGGAATGCGGGTGTTCCAGGCCCAAAGCGGAACAATCGCTGAAAACATTGCTCTTCTCCAGGCTGACGATCTCTCGGAATATAAGCCGGGACATACCTGCGGCGGACACGGCCACAGCCACGGCTGCTCACACTAACCATGCCACGACCACGCAAACCAAGAATCTGCCTATGTCCGCATCGAGCGGGGTATTCCGCTGTTTTCAAACCGGCCGGTACCCCGCTCAAGGATTTGGAAGTAATTCAACTCGCTCAGGATGAACTGGAGACACTGCATCTGTGTGATGGCGAGGGAAAGACCCAGGAGGAAGCGGGTGTCTGCATGGGGATATCACGCGGCACGGTCCAGCGACTTCTTTCCAACGCCCGCAGCAAGGTGGCTCGGGCACTTGTCGGGCAGAAGGCGCTGGCGATTATCGGAAGTTACACAAACGATGAAATCGTCGAGCCGACAGTAAGCGCCTCAAGAGATAAGTCTGCTTGTACAAAAGGAGTCTTCGATGAGTGAGCAATATTCAACTAAGGTTTTGGACCACGTCCAAAATCCGCGTAACGTTGGATCCCTGGAGGACGCCAATGTAGTCGTACAGGCCGGAGATCCAAGTTGCGGGGATACACTGTTTTTTTTATAAAAATCGAAAATGAGATCATTCACAATATCAAATTCTTGATCAAAGGTTGTGGTGCCGCCATAGCAACCTCGTCGATGGCTACTGAACTGGTCATGGGCAAGAACCTTGACGAAGTACTGACTATCAATGATGAAAAAATCGCTGTTGCACTGGACGGTCTGCCGGAAGAGAAAATGCACTGTTCGAACATGGCTGCTTCTGCCCTGCATGCGGCGGTACAACAATACCGCACAACTGTCGCGGGTGAGACGCCGCCAGTAGGATAAGCATGTCAATCTGTCGCGTCGGCCGGCATGTGCCGGTGGGAAACCCTGGAAACTCTGCTGTGTATGACGTTTAAGATTAAAAGATGAAAGATTTCGGCATGGCAGCTGACCCCGTAGTCTATAGAAACGCTCAGCTCACAGTAGATGATGGGAAAAAACTTGCCGTCTATTCCTTTGGCCTTAATTTATTTCTGACTCTCGTTAAATATCTTCTATACAACTTCTCTGGAAGTGCGGCGCTCCTGGCCGAGACAGTCCACTCACTGACCGATGTTGTTGGCAGCCTTCTGGTGCTTGGGGGCATACATCTCGCCGGGAAAAAAACTGCACTATTCCCTTGTGGAATCTACAAGGCTGAAAACTTGGCAGCACTTCTCTCGGCCGGTTTTATCCTACTGTCCGGTTATGAAATCGGCTACACAATCCTCCATCCTGCACCGAACGAAATTCGGAACCTTGATATTGCCATTATGGTCTTGCTCATTATGGCGCTCCCGATTTTCTTGTTTTCACGCTACGAGCGAAACAAGGCCCAATCGCTGAATTCCCCCTCACTGCTGGCCGACTCCGAAAACTGGCGCACTGATCTTGCTCCGCTAGCTATCGTAATAGCAGGGATTGCAGGTACTCGGTCCACCTACATTTATTCTGACCGGATCACGGCTTTCATTAGTTCTGCTCATGGTTCTCAAGGCTGGCTATAAAATAGCTCGGGATGCTCTTAGAAGCCTTCTGGATGGTTCCGTAGACCAGACGACTATTGCGGAATGGCACGTATCCTCAATGGGTTCCCGGAGGTTACTAAGGTGTTTTCGCTGGCGGCCCGCAATTCTGGTAGATATATCTTTGCAAATATTGAGGTACAATTGTCGCTTAAGAGCCTCAAGGAGGCTCATGTTGCCGTTGACCGGATGGAGCGGGAGATCCGACAACGTGTTCCTTTTGTGGAAAAAGTAACGGTTCACTACGAACCGGAGGCAAAGGATCGTCTCAAATATGCCGTAATGCTTGCAAATAGCGATGGGTTAATCTCAGAGTATTTTGGTGCCGCTCCTTTAGTGGCGCTGTGGGATAAGCGAAAGTCGGACGGGGCTGTTTTATACAAAGAAATCTTGAATAATCCCTTCGAAACCACAGAAAAGGGAAAAGGAATCAGACTTGCGGAATTTTTGGCTGACAGGAAGATAGACATCATCTACAGCGGTGAGAATTTTACTGGAAAAGGTCCGGAGTACGTATTTTCATCCGCAGAAATAGAGGTTCGGGAAGCTATCGCAGCAAACCTGGATGACCTGATCGCCCGGCGAGAGCAACAGTCGCCTTGACTCAGTTGACGTATCCGTATAGCCGGCGGTTCTTCTTTAAAGCTGGACTGGAAGCAGGCCAATCTTAAGACTCAGTATATAATGTCAATATTGGAAAGGATCGTATCGTATGGAAATGAAAATTACTTTCCCGGGAGGGGAGAAGGTCAATGCAGAAATAAACGGCATGGTTATACCCACAGACCAGCCGGTGGAAACTGGAGGAGAGGGGGCAGCACCAAGCCCATTTGATTATTTCCTTGCTTCTTTGGGAACCTTAAGATTGGCCGAAACTGTATCAGAATCCAACTTACAAAAACATATTTGCGGCGGGTATTGCGTTTGCACCGCCGCACCCGGTTTCAAAGCCGATGCAAAGTCAGAAGGGGACGCCAATCTATCCAACTCCTCCACGAACCGGCATGCCGACATGGGTTATGGCACGTGAAATTGCATTCAATATTACAGACATGATCCTGGGTAAAGCTGAAAAACCAAGCCGGTCGGCATCCATGGCAAATATGGGGGCCGCCTGCATTGCATCGGCCGGTGCAAATATTTTGAGTGGCACTGCCGCTTCGATAACCATGTATCCGATCATTCCGGATTATAAAAAGTACCCTGACACCGGTCGCAGCATAAAATATACAACCGGGGAAATCGGTTTGACAGGACACTGGATTAAACATTTGCTTCATCACGCTTTTATCTACAAGGCCAAGGCAAACCCTTTATGGTGGATAGTCCCGGAATAGAGAGGAGAACTAAATGGCACCGCAACTACCGAGAAAACCGTACGAACAGGATTCCTATCCTCCCATACCGACCGAATTTACTAAAAATATGAGAACTAACATATTCTACCAATTGATAAGGTTTATTGCGTTGAACATTCGTATGCTCAAAATGGTAAGGAAACACTGAGATACTCTCCCGGAGTGGAAAGTACAAAATATAAATCAATTGCCGGATTATTCCTGTTTACCAGTCGATGGATGAGGGACGATATGAATCAGTGCGCAGAATATCAGTTTGCATAAACCGGATGGTTTCAGTATTCAAGGAAAAGGAGTTCCAGATGACATCAAAGACGAAAATTGGAATAATCATCTGCGATCGTTACCGCTGCTGTGCGGGAGGTAAATGTTTCCGGGCGATGCGGAACAAGGAAGGAGCTTTCAGTATCTACAATGACACAGAGGTTGATCTGGTCGGTTTTACAACCTGTGACGGCTGCCCCGGCGGCAACATAGAATATGCCGGCGAAGAGATGGTCAAAAATGGCGCACAGGTTATTCACCTGGCTACCGGCATGGTTGTCGGCTATCCTCCCTGTCCCAATATTGATGCATTCAAAAATTTTATTGAAAAACGGTATCAAGTCAAAGTCGTTGTCGGAACTCACCCCATACCAAAGAAATATCATGATCTTCATACGAGTCTTGGGACATGGGATAGTTCCGTCTGGAAACCACTTGTGGCTCCTACCATCTGTGATGAAGAGACCCGGGCACTTTACGATTAAGAAATTCTTCAGCGGAGGATGCAGATGATTCAAGACTCTACAAATCAGTATATCTCCACGATCCTGTCGCAGTATGAAATCAGCGGCAAGGATGTTCTCGAAATAGGATGTGGCAAGGGCAGGATCACACGCGATCTGGCGAAACATGCCAGGCTTGTACTCGCCAGCGATCCGGATGACATCGCACTCGAGATTGCCGAAAATTCACTTACTGCCGGAAATGTGGACTTTATGGTGGCGCCTGCCGGAATACCGGATTTGCCTGCCGCAAGCTTTGACGTCGTTATCTATACACTCTCCTTTCACCATGTACCGGAAAAGGAAATGTCCGATAGTCTCCGTAAAGCTGCCGGTTTGCTGCGCAAAGACGGAGTTATCATGGTTGTCGAGCCTGGAAACGGCGGCTCATTTACCGAGGCAAAAGAGCGTTTTGGTGCCGGCAGCGGCGACGAACGCCCCGCCCGGGAAGCGGCTATTCGTGCCATGCAGGTCATGAAGGGGTGGACAGTGGGGGAAACAATACTCTTTCGAGTTCAGTTCAGGTTTGATGATGCAGAAGATTTTTTCAACAGCATGCTGCCGGACTGTAGTCAAAAACCGGAATCGTTCGTAAAGGATGTCAGGGCTTTTCTTGACCGGCATCAAAACGGAGCGGGAATCCTGCTGGATGCCGAGCGACGACTGAATGTGTTGCGGCCATCAGAAAGACGATAACAAACCTGAAACATCGAAAAAAGACCTCCG
>JBBQCH010000115.1:0-10718 GCA_038318485.1 Geobacterales bacterium | reverse complement strand
GGCGGCCGAGTTGCGTCAGCTTATCATTGAAACCTGTTCGAAAAACGGCGGCCATCTTGCTCCCAGCCTGGGGGTGGTCGAGCTGACCATTGCAATGCATCGCGTTTTTCAGACGCCGGACGACAAGTTTATCTGGGATGTGGGTCATCAGGCCTATGCTCACAAGATTCTGACCGGACGTCGTGACAGTTTTAAAACCCTGCGTACAATTAGCGGCATCAGCGGTTTTCCAAAGCGGCACGAGTCGGCCCATGACGCTTTTGATGTCGGACATTCATCAACGTCCATATCGGCTGCCACCGGATTTGCAGCCGCTCGCGATCTGGCCGGCCGCAGCAACAAGGTTCTGGCGGTGATCGGCGATGGTTCCATGACCGGTGGAATCGCCTATGAAGGCATCAATCATGCCGGACACCTGAATAAGGATCTGGTGGTAATTCTGAATGATAACGAGATGTCGATCGCCGAGAATGTGGGGGCCATTTCCAACTTCCTTTCCCGCACAGCCTCCAGCGAGTTCGTACTTCGTTTCAAAAAAAATACCGAATCGTTTCTGAAACGCTTGGACAAGGGCAACAGTGTTCTGCACCTGGCCCGCAAGCTGGAAGAATCTTTCAAAGGTTTTCTGACGCCAGGCATGCTCTTCGAAGCTTTCGGTTTCGACTATATCGGCCCGATCGACGGACATGACCTGCCAATGCTGATCGAAACCCTCGAAAACGTGAAAAGGTTCGATGATGCCGTGCTGATTCATGTTCTGACCAAAAAAGGCAAGGGCTACAAGCCGGCCGAAGATAACCCGTCGCTGTTCCACGGGGTCGGGCCATTTGATATCAAGAGCGGCAAGGTACTGAAGGGGAAGGGTGGGACAGCTTCCTACACCGCTATTTTCGGGTCGGCCCTCTGCAAGTTGGCCGCCGAGGATGACCGTGTAGTCGCCATCACGGCTGCCATGCCGGAGGGTACCGGTCTGACAAGTTTTTCCAAGGAATTCCCGGAGCGTTTCTTTGACGTAGGTATTGCAGAGCAGCATGCCGTCACTTTCGCTGCCGGTCTGGCCGCGGAGGGGAATCGTCCGGTGTTTGCGGTTTATTCAAGCTTTCTGCAGCGGGCTTACGATCAGGTTTTTCACGATGTCTGCCTGCAAAATCTGCCGGTAACTTTCGCCCTTGATCGGGCTGGTGTGGTCGGGAATGATGGTCCTACCCATCATGGCGCTTTCGACCTTTCTTATTTGCGGCATCTGCCCAACATGACTCTGATGGTTCCCAAAGACGAGAACGAGTTACAGCACATGCTGGCTACCGCAATCAAACTGGGAAGCCCGGCTGCTGTGCGTTATCCGCGCGGCAACGGATATGGTGTGGCGCTGGATCAGGCATTGGAGCCGATGCCGGTTGGTCGCGCCGAAATGCTGTGTGATGGAAACCATGCCGCGGTACTGGCGCTGGGCACGATGGTCAGGCCGGCTCTGGAAGCGGCCCTGCTGCTGGAGGCGGAGAGTGGCGTTTCGCTGGCTGTTGTCAACGCGCGTTTCGTCAAGCCTCTGGACAAAGAGCTGATTCTGGAGTTGGCGCAGAAACATGGCTGTCTTATAACCATCGAGGAAAATGTACTGCAAGGTGGTTTCGGTACAGCTGTTCTGGAACTGCTGGAAGAGAATGGTCAATCCGGAGTACGGGTTTTGCGGCTTGGTTACCCCGACAGTTACATCCCGCAGGCCGAGCAGCATGAGTTGCGCGAAATGCTCGGTCTAAATACCTCGGGAATTGCGGCTTCAATCCGCACTTTTCTTGCACAAACATGACCTATGACGAGCTGAAAGGAGCCCTGGCTGTTTTCGGCTGGTCTGAAAGAGATCTGCTGACACTGGCCCAGGCCAAGCGCCGTCATCGTGACCTGGTCAGGGC
This sequence comes from Geobacterales bacterium, assembly GCA_038318485.1. Lineage (GTDB taxonomy): Bacteria > Desulfobacterota > Desulfuromonadia > Geobacterales > Pseudopelobacteraceae > JACRCG01. The sequence continues at coordinate 8,808 of JBBQCH010000115.1, read as the reverse complement.
CTGCCACCCCGACCTGCGGGGAGAGAGCTCTTCCGAAACCATGCAACGACTCAACAGTGCCGCCGCAATTCTGCTGTCTTACCTGAATAATTACCGTTTCTCATTCTCCGAAGAAGAATTCTATATTCAAAACCCTGATGAACAGCTGCGGGTGCAGTTCGCCAATGTGCCGGGCTGGGGCGGCTAGATCATGAACAGATTTCTGCTTCTCGCGATAGCCTCCGTCTGGCTGTTTGCGGCCACAGCCGAAGCAGAATCGATCGACAGTGATCAGGTTCTGCATAGCGGCTATGGCCGTGAGCTGCTACTGCGCGGCGATTATGAAAAAGGTCTTGAACACCTGCGCCGGGCCTACCTGCTTTTTCCCCTCAATGAAACCTTGAAACGCAACCTGGCAGAAGGTTATGCGGCCTATGGCCACCATTTTTTAAAACAGAAACAATTTGAACAGGCGGATAATAATTTTATCAACGCCATGGAGCTGTACCCGGAAGAGCCGGTTTACGCCCTGTTACGCGGCATTTGCAACTATCATCTGAAAAAGTATGACGTAGCCAGGTACGAATTGCAGCAGGCACGCATTCTCAAGAGAGATTCAGCCGAAGTGCTTTATTATCTGGGGCTGGTGGAATATGACACCGATAACAGCGCACAGGCGATGGAAATGTGGGAGTCGGCGCTTAAGCTTGCTCCCGGCCGTAAGGAGATTATCGAGCTGATTGCCCGATCCCGCAGGGAAACTGCTGTTGAATCCAGTATGGATAAAGGCCATAGCTCGCGTTTCGACCTCTCCTATGATCCGGGCGTCGATACCGGCTTTGCGCTGGCAGTACTGGACGTTCTTGAATCGGCCGCCAATCAGGTCGGAGCTGAACTGGGACATTTTCCGGAAGCACGTGTGCCGGTCGGCATTTACAAGCGGGCTGACTTTAAAACCGTCACCGATTCACCGGACTGGGCGGGAGGATTTTACGACGGCAAGATTCGCCTTCCGTTCGGAACGCTGATGGAGATTACGCCGGCCATGCGTGGAGTCCTCTTTCATGAATACGCCCATGTAGTCATCTTTGATCTGACCCACGGTAACTGCCCGCTCTGGCTGAACGAAGGCATAGCCGAGATTTTCGCTCGCATGCAGTACAATCGCCCCATGCCTGAATTCGGACGAGCTGCCCGCACGAAATCATTTGCCGATTTCCACAAGCTTGAAAGCGGATTCAGCTCACTTTCCACTTTCGCTGCCGGTCTGGCCTATCAGCAGAGTTATGCTCTGGTCAACTTCATGGTGACGAACTACGGCTGGCATAGAATAAAGCAGATTCTCTCGGAACTTGGCAAAGGAATGACTTTTGACGAGGCTGTCAGGTCGACGCTCAAGGACTACGGTCTCGATTATGATGGCGTTGTGGCTGAATGGCGAGAGTCGGTCGAAAAAGAAATGACAGCTAAGTAAATAAAGTCTTGCCAAAGCTGATTTCCGTATGCTATAAAACTTGTCTTTCGTCGGTGAGTAGCGCAGCCTGGTAGCGCACCTGCCTTGGGAGCAGGGGGTCGCTGGTTCGATTCCAGTCTCACCGACCAGCAAATTCAAGGGGTTACAGATTATATCTGTAAGCCCTTTTTGTACGCTGGCCTTTGATGCTCTTCCCAAGCCTGAAAATAATACATATTTGGAGAATTAATGCAGTTAACTGACAACCTGATCAAGCTGTTTGAATCCTTTACCGTAGAAGAAGCCGATAATGTTTTTAACACTATCTTGGAAAACTGTTCAGAAGTCCTATCACCTGCCCCGAATACTCATCCTCTTAAACAATAAAAAGCCGGGTTCGCTGTCATGGGTTCCCGGTTTTGTGTGTTGCCAATTCAACTAGTTGTTTCCCATTCCGAATAAAAAACTACCTCGGCAAATCCTGGAGCAACATTTCATTGTGATCGGTTTAGGCCGTCTGAGCACTATAGCCTTTCTACCGTAGCCATGTCCTGATCCACAAACCTGCTGCAGATGAAGCAGAAGAGACCAGCCAGCACCATTGCGACAGGAGTGACCAGTAGAGCACTTCGCAAATCCCACTGATCCGAAAGCCAACCGAGGATCGAGGGTGAAATTGCATCGCCCAGGGCGTGGATGAAGAAAATGTTGACCGCAAAGGCCATGGCGCGGATTGCCGGGGGCGTTACGTTTATGATGACCGTATTGAGGGGGCCGGTGTTTATAAAAAGGAAAAACTCTGCAATGAATATCGCTGTCATGCAGGAAGTCAGGCCCGATGCCAGGATGGCCCAGACGGCAAAGGGGGTGCCGATCATAAAACCCCAGCCTGAAAGGAGAAGGTACCCTTTGCGGTTCTTTTTTTGCCAGCGGTCACCGAGCCATCCCCCGGCAAGGGTGCCCAATATACCGGCCAGCACGGTGGTCGCTCCAAACAGGATATTTCCTCTGGCAACATCCAGGGCGTGCACACGATTCAAAAAGGAAGGGATCCACTGGGCCAGGCCGCCGATGGAAAAAGTCATGGCGGCCATGGCGGCCGTATTGCAGACAAAGGAGCGGTTTTTAAAAAGGTCGGCATATCCGGAAGTTGATTTTACTGCTGTGGAGATTGGTAAAGAATCGTCTCCGCCACGTGGTGGTGTGCGTAACAGCCAGACCGGAACGGCCAGAATCAGGCCGGGAAGGCCGACCATCAGAAAAGCAGTATGCCAGCCAAACTTCTGCCCCAGTACTCCGCCCAGCAGATAGCCGACTGCGCTTCCTACCGGAATCGCCAGGTAGAACCACGAAAGGATCCGTCCACGATGTTCCTTGGGGAAAAAATCGGACACGAGCCCCGGCGACACCGTGCCGAAGCTGGCCTCGCCAATTCCGACCGTGGCACGGGCGGCAAGCAGCGTCCGGTAGCCGGGAGCATACCCGGCCAGAACTGTGGCCAGGCTCCAGACAACCAGGCCTCCCGAAGCTAGTTTGACCCGGTTCCAACGGTCGCCCAGCCAGCCGAAGAGCGGCGCCAGAAGCAGGTAGCTGAGCATAAAGGCGCTACCGAGAAATCCCAGCTCCGTATCGGAGATGGCCAAATCCGCCTTTATCAGTGGAAAGACCGCAAAAAGAACCTGCCGGTCGATGTAGTTGAGCATGTTCACTGCCAGAAGTAGGCTTAGGGCATAGCGGCGGTAGGGAAGTGAGATTTGTTCAGCCTGCATATGCTCTATCCTTTTTGGTTGTCATGGCTGGCCGTTGCCGTGTCATTTATTACTCATCCTGTGAGAAAATAATCACCGTGTACGGACCAATGCAGATTTCACCAGCACAGGGCAGTCCATCGGTTACTTCCTCACGGGCTTCGACGTCGGGCGTGGAGTGATTGGCAAAATCCGGCCCATAGTTGTAGGAATCGCTGTTAAATCTTGTTTTCCACAAACCGGGTCGTGGAAAACCGATGACATAACCATCGCGGCTTTGAATGGTCATATTAACCACCACAATGACACTGTCATTCGGGCCCTGGTTGTCCCAGCGAAGGAAAACGATCAGCTTGGCCTCTTCGTCAAAATGAAAAAGATGGCTGTTTTGACCGCACAATCCGCGTGTAACACCGGAAAGGTTGCGCCGCAGGGCGATCAGGTCTCGATACATGTTGAGTATGCCTTCTTCTTCCTCGGTTCGGGCCCAGTCGATCGGGATTTTGTCCTGGAACCAGCGATCTTCCAGAAATTCCTGTCCCTGAAAAATCATAGGGATGCCTGGTGAAGTGAGAGTAATAGCCGCGCCCAGAGTGGAACGTTTCTTTGAGAACCAGTTGTCCACGTTGCCCGGCCAGATTTCTTCCGGTACACGGGACCGGCCATTGGCAACCTCATCGTGCGATTCGGTAAAAATGACCCGACGGAAGACATCGGAATCATATTGATAAGTAATGGCTTTACTGACAGCACCTAAATCGCGGAGTTTATCATCTGGGGAGATGACGGCTTGCCGAACGGGGTTAACGAATTCACTATCCCATTGGGCATTGAAACCTGCGCCGCCGGCCCCCACATCCTTGGTAACCCAGGCATTGGCTTTCATATCTTCAGCGATGCTGATCTTGCCAGGGAAACGCTGCCCGATTTCTTCGTTGATCCACTGCATCAAGCTCCAGCCGTCGGGAATATCATTTGCCGGATCTTTGTCGTTACCCTCAATATTTCTGATACTGGTTATTCCATCCCAGCGCAGACCGTCGGCCCGGTACTCATCAAACCACATCAGAGCGTTATCGCACAGGTACCGGCGTACTTCATCTCGTCCATAATCCGGACGCGAGTCCCCCCAGGGGGTCTTTGAACGGTGATCATTGTAAAAGTAAATTCCACCCTTTTCGTTTTCGCTCCAGCCGTCGAACTGCCACAAATTGAGATCATCCGGGCCAAAGTGATTGTAAACTACATCCACAATGATGGCAATGCCATGCAAGTGGGCAGCTTTTACAAATCGTTTGAAGGCATCCGGCCCACCATATATGCTTTCAACAGCGAAAGGGTGAGAAGGGTTGTAACCCCATGAAAAATCGCCGGAAAACTCCATGATTGGCATGATTTCCACGGCATTGACACCAAGCTCCTGAAGATAGGGTAATTTCTCTATGGCGCTATCCAGGGTGCCCGGTTGTCCCTCTTTTTTAACGTTAAAAGTGCCAACGTGTATCTCGTAGATGACAAGTTCATTTCCAGAGGCGATTTGAAAGTTGTCATCACCCCAATCAAAAGCCTTGGGATTATAAATAATTCCGTTGCCATTCGGGTTGTTCACTTGTCTCACATATGGGTCGATTCTGGAACAGGGGCCGTTCGGGCCGTGAATCAGGTATCTGTACTCATCCCCGATTTTTGCCTTCGGCACGTCAGTCGACCAGTAGCCGTTATTCTCACTGAATAGAGATGTTGAATTATCGATCCATTCGTTGAAGCTTCCGGTCACGTAAACCTTTTCGGCATTGGGCGCCCACACTCGAAAGGAGACCCCCTTGTCATTGATAATGGCCCCCATTCCCGGATTTTTGCTCATATACCCAGCCTTTTCTGACATAGTCATCTCCCTACTTTGGTTCGTGTTTAGCAGCAGTAACGGTTTTGAAAATTAATCCTAAAAAATGGAGTTCACCACAGAAACACAGTGGTCACAGAGAAAATCTTCAAACACAAAGAGTGGTTACAGTTTTCTATCAGAAAAGCATCATTCACCTTTATGATAGAAATAGTTTTCAGAAAATGCACAATGATTCCTCTTTATTCTCTGTGACTCTGTGGTTAAATTGCTGTTTGTAGGTTAATTGTATGTACTTAAACATGGCCGTATAACAGTGTTCATGCAAAGGCTTCGCATGTGCTGAGCATTATTGTACCGCACTTTTCCTGTTTGCCAGGGTCATTATGCTTTGGTGACGTTTCTTCTGCATAGACTTGCTACTGTAAGTGACGGCTCATCACTCGCCATGTTTCCAAACAGTGCATTTATCGAAATGATTGCCTTCGCTTGAAAGCTAGGTTTTGAGCAACTCTTGCAATGAATTGCTCAATTCTTCAAACTTGAAAGGCTTGCAGAGCATTCCACTGAAACCGTATTGCCGATAATTGGCCATAACCGGAGAATTGGAAAAACCGCTGCAGACAATAGCTTTTACTTTCGGCTCGATTTCAAGCAGTTTCCTGATTGTTTCTTCTCCGCCAACTCCTCCTGCAATCGTCAGGTCCAGGATAACGCCAGAATAAGGCACACCCGCTTGCCTGCTTTTCAGATACAGCTCCACAGCCTTGGAATCATTTTCCGCGCATTCGACCGTATAACCGAGTTCTTCAATTGAGATCTTCATTAATTCCCTGATTGTCTCCTCATCATCCATCACGAGTATACGGCCGCTCCCCATTGACAATTCCTGTTGCAGGATTGACTCCGGGGTGCACTCCTGTAAAGAAGCGGGCAAGGAAATTGTAAATGTGCTTCCCTTACCCGGAATTGATGCAACCCGGATTTTACCGCCATGTTTTCTGATTATCGAATAACTGGCCGACAATCCGAGGCCGCTTCCGAACTGTTTGGTAGTGAAGTAGGGGTCAAATATCTTCGGCAGATTCTGCTCTGATATACCGGAGCCGGTATCAGCGACCGAGATCCTCACGAATTTATCGCCGCTAAGCCGCGCGCTGACATTGTGGGCGTTTATCTCAATTGTACCGCCTTCCGGCATGGCATGAACCGCATTGAGCACAAGATTATGTATGACCTGCACAATCTGCCCTTCATCCGCCTCAGCAGTCAGGAGATCATCGGCCAGGGAAAAGAGGCACTTGACATTTGAGCCGGTCAGGGCAAAGCTGACCGCCTCCTTCAACGTGGCTCTAACATCGATTATTTTTTTGACCGGGTCTCCGCCCCTGGCAAAGGTAAGCAGCTGATTGGCCAGATTTTTGGCTCTCTCTGTTGCTCTTTCAGCTTCTTGCAGTCGTATTGCTGCTTTTAACGGCTCGTGCAGTTGTCTGCCGGCAAGGAAAATATTGCCTAATATGACTGCCAGTGTATTGTTGAAGTCGTGGGCAATCCCACCTGCCAGTATTCCAAGCGACTCTATTTTCTGGGTTTTAGTCATTTCCTGTTCGACGAGCCAATGCTCGCTGATATCCTCCAGAGTAATCCTGTGCTCACCATTTTGTCCGGGAAGTGCCTGCAGGTGTGCTCGAAATTCATTGCCATTCGAACGAAGCATTCTCATGTCCCAGGACTGCGCCGAGCCGGTTTCCAGTAACAGCCTTTGATGACGTTGGCAAATGTCACGGTCTTCTGGGAATGTGAGACGGACTAAAGGCTTTTTGAGCAGAATGTTACGCTCCACTCCCAACATGGCTGCAGCAGTGAGATTGGCTTCCAGAATCTGCCCATGTACGTCAAGTGTCAGGTAGCCGACCGGGGCCAGGTTATACAGATCGAAGTAGCGTGCCTGTGAGAGTTCCAGTTCAGACTGTGTCCGTCGCAACTCTTCATTCTGCATTTCCAGCTCAATTTTGAAAATGCTCAGTTCTTGGAGCGAATGCTGTCTCTGATCCAGAGGAAGTTGTTTTTCAAAAATCTCACTATTTCTGAATACGCTATCTGCCCGTTGGCGCAGGTCGTCTGTCTTGGCAGAATCGGTTTTTATCGGCATAGTACTGTTCCTCTCTCTGTTATGGCGCCTACTCATTCCAGATCGGGTTTTGCCTGTCGTCCGGATGGAGCTTTACAAGTTCTTCCGGATCCATATGCCAAAATGACTTGTCGATGGCGCTCTCGGCGTATGTCTTTTTCTGGTCGTGGGCAAACGGACACCACCAGTTTTCAACAATTTTCACCAGATAGGAAGCGTAACTGAAAAGTGCGACACTCAAGGGACAGTAGTGTTTGCAGTTTAAAACCCAATAGAGCTGATAGTGGGCCGGGTGATACCAAGGTATCTTGATGGCCGGTTGGTCATTATTCGCATATCTGTGAGAAATCCAGGACGGCACGAAATCCCAGTAAGACTTGATTTCCATGCCACCCACAAATTTCAGATGTGTTTTAATCAGCAAGACTCCGATAACTACAAATGGAACAGTAGTTATAATCGGAAAGTATATGAGGGGTACCCCCAGTGCTATTTTCCAGAATGGTTGCCGCACATAGTTATACCCTATTTTTACTCTAACCATTTATTATCCCTTGGTATTGGATTCTAATTAATTGATCTCTTGATGCCTAACCATGCAGATCTAAAGCCGCCCCATGAGCAGCAGAATGAAGAGAATCAGCAGGATCAGGCCCAGCCCGCCACTCGGATAATATCCCCACTGTCTGCTATGCGGCCACGTGGGCAGTGCGCCCAGCAGCATCAAAACTACGATGACTATTATTATAGTTCCAAGCATGTCAGTTCTCCCTGAATCCGTCTGTTTATGAATTTTTTGAAATCAGCACTTTGGTTTTTTATGCCAGTCTACCTGCCAGGAACCGTAAACGGCGGTGGTGCCGGCAAGTCATGAGGCGCGGGTGGGTGCCACAAGCGGCAACCACCCGCTGTTATGTTCCCCATTGTTATCGTCAATACAATCAGTAACAAATGAACCTTTTCATAGCGGTTCCTTTTATCCATCATAGATGCTTAAATTTACCTTATGACACTGTTTACAACAATATGACTCGCATACAACGTGCCAAAGAATATCAGCGGAGAAGAATAGGTGAAATAGCTTGTATATGCAGGTTAAAGTGAAAAGCGGGCGTGCGTAGTTCGGCGGTAAAGTCGTAAGAATAACCCGCCAACTTTGACATAGCTGTCAAATATGACGGGCAGTTTTGAGGCTGATATTCATTTTGATATAGACGATTATTCACCAAAATTTGTCACGGGAGCTCTGGCACTCTCAGCCACGACTGTAGAACTGGTCGCACTCCATCACGTAGTATTCGAATTGAGAACAGGTACAGGCATACCAAGCCGCATCAGCCGGGACATCCCTGGTCGACCGTGTCGACTGATCACCAGTCTTACTTGCTGGCATGGTTCCCCAGGGGCGATAAGAGGCTCAGTGGTCGCTGCCAGACTAAGAGCGCTTGTGCCATGAGCCCGCTCCGCATCACCTTGCCGGGACTGACATGTTGCTAGGATCCACCAGTGATTTGAACCTAGGAGTCTGTCGGGCTTGAGCCTTTGACCGAATTGATTCTACTCGCAGTTTAATCCGTTCGTCGACCAATGATCAGTCAACAGATTCAGTTTTGATACGTAGATTGGTTCAAGTGTGCTTTTGTAAGCTCGTTTC
>JBBQCH010000114.1:0-10724 GCA_038318485.1 Geobacterales bacterium | reverse complement strand
CATCATGTTAGCTTCAAAGAATTTCATAAGCTCGTCAACCACTACCAGACCGGCAACAATTATATCTGCCCGGTCCGGATTGAGGCCCGGTACGTTTCTGAGTGCTTTGATGTCTTTGCGGACCAGCATTGCCAGCAGATGTACCACCTCGGATCGGAGCACCTCGAAACCGTGCAGCGATGAGAACGCCTGTTTGCGCATACTCATGACCATACTTGCCAACGCAGTTATGGTGCCGCCTGATCCAACAAAAGTAGGTACGATCGGTTTGTCGTCGGAAAAGATATCTTTCAATTCTCCCCTGACGTGGCGCCTGAGTTTATCAACCTGGCTGTCATTAAGCTGATCCGTATTAAGAAAGCGATCGGTCATCAGCACTGCACCCAACTGAAGTGAATAACAACTTTCGACATGGTTGGAAACGGCGCTCATAATCTCTACGCTGCCACCTCCGATATCGATGATGATGTAGCGTTTTCCGCTCATATCAAAATTATGTCGAGCAGATAAAGCCACCAGATCAGCTTCTTCATCACCGGAAATAATTCTGATTTCCCGCCCTAGCTCCCTGGTAAGTACCTCAACAAGTTCAGTACCATTGGAAGCACTTCTTACAGCACTGGTTGCAACAGCTTCCACCTCGCCAACCTTTAGTCCGTCGATAAGTTTACGGATACGCGACATCGCATCCACCGCTCGAGCAAACGCTGGTGGAGATATTAAACCGCTTTCGGCCATATTTTCCCCGAGGCGTACCGTGGCCTTTTCATCGTCGAGGACAGTAAAACGCCCCTGTGAATCGACTTCCACCACGATGCAACGAATCGAGTTGGTACCGATATCGATAGCAGCCAAACGACTTTTTTTCATAGTCACCTCCAAAAAAACTTGCTTGATCGCAATATGCATCATCTTCAGGCAAAAGAAAAGGCGAAGCCATTATCGGCTCCGCCTTTTTAGTTTTCAAATATAATTCATTTCAACGGACTTATGCGGCAGCAACAGGAGTTCCATCGGGATTTAGTCCCATGGCTTCCTTGCGGGAAAGCTTGATTTTGCCGTTTTTGTCGATTCCGATACACTTTACAAGTACTTTATCGCCTTCGTTCAGGACATCGGTAACAACCTTGACTCTTGTAGTATCCAGCTCTGAGATGTGTACCAGCCCGTCGGTGCCCGGCATAATTTCAACAAAAGCACCGAAGTCCATGATCTTGCGAACGGTACCCATGTACAACTTTCCTTCTTCAGCCTCGTCGGTCAAGCCGCGAATCATCTGGATGGCCAGATCGCAAGCTTCCTTGTTGGTGCTGGCGATGTTGATGCGACCTGTATCTTCGATATCCACAGTAACGCCGGTAGTTTCAGTGATATTACGGATGTTCTTGCCACCGGTTCCGATGACATCGCGGATCCGGTCCGTTTTGATCCAGATTGTAGTGATACGCGGTGCGTATGAAGACATCTCGGCACGCGGAGCGGACAGCGTTTCAGCCATCTTACCCAGAATATGCAAACGACCTTCACGGGCCTGTTTGAGAGCTTGCTGCATGACTTCTTTTGTTACTCCGCCGATCTTGATGTCCATCTGCAGGGCGGTGACGCCCTCGGAAGTTCCGGCCACCTTGAAGTCCATATCGCCAAGGTGATCTTCATCACCCAGGATGTCGGACAGAATAGCGAATTTGTCGCCTTCTTTGATCAGACCCATTGCAATACCAGCCACAGGAGCAGTTACCGGAACGCCTGCATCCATCAGTGACATGCATCCGCCACAGACAGCAGCCATAGAAGAAGAACCGTTGCTCTCCAGCGTTTCGGCAACAATACGGATCGTGTAGGGGAAATCGTCATGCTGAGGAATAACAGCCGACAGAGCCCGCTCAGCCAACATGCCATGACCGATCTCGCGACGGCCGGGAGCCAGACGGAAGCTGGTCTCACCAACCGAGAACGGAGGAAAGTTGTAATGGAGCAGGAAGCGCTTGCGTGATTCGCCATAGAGCGAGTCGATGCGCTGTTCGTCACTGGAGGTACCCAGAGTCGTAGTTACAAGCGACTGCGTCTCACCGCGGGTAAACAGTGCCGAACCATGAACGCGCGGCAGCAGACCGGCTTCAGTACTTATCGGACGGACAGTGGCAGTTGTGCGGCCATCAATGCGGATCCCTGTGTCAAGGATGTCGGCACGGACACGCTCATATTCAAAGTCGCCCAAAAAGGCTTTGATCTGCTTGCCCGAGCCTTCAAACTCTTCCTTAAGAGCATCAATTGTTTCGGACTTGATCAGATCAATCTGATTATGGCGTTCCTGCTTGGTTTTGAGTTTAACCGCTCCGCCGATCCGGTCGTATGCCAATTCGCGTACACGAGCCAATAGAGGCTCGTCAACAATCACAGGAGCGATCTCACGCTTGGCAACACCGGCTTTGCGCTGCAGTTCTTCCTGGGCCTCGATCAACGGCAGCACCGCTTCCTTGGCAAAGAAGATAGCATCCAGCAGGTCTGCTTCAGAAACAAACTTGGCCTCACCCTCAACCATGATAACCGCATCGCGGCTGGCAGCAACCACAATTTCGATATCACTTTTTTCAAGCTCTTCGGCAGATGGGTTGCAAATCAGCTTGCCTTCAACACGACCAACTTTTACACCGGCAATCGGGCCATTGAATGGAGCATCAGAGATTGTCAAGGCAGCCGAAGCACCCAGCATGGCAAGAATGGCAGGATCATTATCTTTATCCGCCGAAACAACAGTCGCCATAATCTGGGTATCATTCAAAAAGTTTTCTGGAAAAAGGGGACGGATCGGACGATCGATAAGCCGGCAGGTGAGTGTTTCAGGATCCGAAGGTCTCGCTTCGCGTTTAAAAAACCCGCCCGGAATCTTGCCGCCAGCATAAGCTTTTTCGGTATAGTTAACAGTCAGAGGAAAGAAATCTTGTCCCTCTTTGGCATTTTTTGCTGCCACAGCGGTTACCAGAACCACCGTATCTCCACAACTTACTACAACAGCACCGCTGGCCTGTTTAGCCATCTTGCCGGTTGACATCGTTATTGTTCTGCCGCCAAATTCAACCTGTACAATTTGTTCCATATTAAATTCTCCTCTACGGTTGTGTTGGGGCCGTCGCTACAATTCCTCCAAATGCTTCTTCGGAGGAACTCTACCCACGTCCCCAACAAAAATAAAAAGGGCCGCGAAGCCCTCTCTGATCAAATAAGCACAGCAAAAATGGTGTCGGCAATATACCTGCATAAAACAGGTATACTGCCTTCCATTACCTGCGTATGCCGAGTCGTTCGATAACCTTCTTGTACCTGTCCAGCTCTTTACCCTTCAGGTAGTCCAGAAGGCGCCTCCTCTGGCCGACGAGCTTTAAAAGTCCGCGACGGCTGTGGTGGTCCTTTTTGTGGATCTTGAAATGCTCAGTCAGATAAGTTATCCGCTCGGTCAGAATTGCGATCTGAACCTCCGGAGAACCTGTGTCGCTGTCATGTTTCTTGAACTCGTTGATTATTTCCTGCTTTTTTTCGGTTGCCAGCCCTGTCTACACCTCCCTTCATCTGCGTTATGTATCAGAATAATGAAATTATTCCTTGTTAGAGCTGAATTAAATAGCATATTGCACTTGATAAGTAAACATCTATCTACCAAGACAAAATCTCTTTACAGCAAACAGTCAATTTTGGTTACTTCATTTGATACATCACGACCGGAAAATATATTTTAGAAAACACTTGACTCCAAGGCCTGTTTCGGTTTATTTAATCGGTTCCTTATGGTGGCTATGGTGAAGCGGTTAACACTTACGACTGTGACTCGTACATTCGAGGGTTCAAATCCCTCTAGCCACCCCAAAATTAACGCAACTCTTTAAAGTTGCTGGAAATATGCAGGGGTTGTTGTTCTTTGTCACAATCTGTGACTTTGAATGGCAACCCCTCTTTCATTTAATGGACTGCCAAATCGGCAGCCCCTTATACATCTGAAACAATGAAACAGTGGGTAACACCTAATTCACTTCCACCACCTTCTTGGCATTGTCTTGCTTTTTTGACCATCTGCCTAATGCTACCGATTCAATAGCTGCCGCCGCACCAAAAGAGAATACGCTGAAGACGAGTGGCAAGCCATGTGTGCCGAGTAGATCAAACAAAAAAACTTTTATTGCGCCAACCAGAGTTACAAGAATGGCTACATTGCGAAGTTCCTTATCCCGTCTCATATATGCGAACAAAATCATAGCGATTGCCGCGCCATTAATCAGAACAGACTGTGAACATCGGAATGTGTCACTTTGGATCACACTTGGTATCAGATGTAGTGTCTGATAAATTGCAATTCGTATCATATAGAAACCGCTTATCAATCCAGCCAGCAGAAGCAAAACAGCACTTCTGTCATTACTGTCATATATATTAAAAAAAGATGATTCAGCAGGAGGCGGCCAGCGCCGGCACCAGTTGTATTGATAGAGAATTATAAAGGCGAGAAGACCGGCCGGAAGTATGTTTACAGCATCCATTGACTTGGGCCCGTCTACATACAAACTAAATGCAAGCGCTGCGCAGCAGTATACATTGAAAATGTAGGTTGTAAATCTGATGGTCCCACTCTTCCAGACGCGTGACATAACCGCCATGGAAATAGCAACAAGTGAGATGACCGGCAAAGTTGGTATGAATTTTCCTGTTGCCACAGGCAGCATCAGAGCCAATAGTGCGCCGCATGCAAACAGGAAAGAACCCGCACCTGGAGCCCCCACACCACCCCGGTTCGCCACCCAAAAGCTCAGTACAATATGTCCTAATGCTACCAGCACTCCAATGGCACCAAGCATGATCACATTTCCGCCCATCGCGATGACAACATTGAGTGCGGCGGAAAAAGCCCATAATACGTTGATTGTAGGAAGCATCAGATCAAATCGCGATATTTTCTCGTTTTTGCCACGCATGATGCCAAGCAGTGCCAAAGAGAGATAGGTTATCATGAAGATAGATAATACCGGCAGAAACCAATCAACAGCCAACTCGGGGGGCATTTCTTCTGCTCTTCTCAGCGTTACCCCAAGCCGGAAACCCCAGAATTGAAGCATGATCATACTTACAACAAGAACCGTCCATCGTAACCACGAGCATTGTTTCATCCTGGCCGCAAAATAACCCAATACATTGGCAGTGAAAAGCACCAGTGAAAGATAGGGAAAATAAGGATGGGGATAATCCATCGCGGCACCGGCAAAGCACATTCCCAGAATACCAACCGAAATGGGTGTAAATGCATTGTATTTTCGACTGATAAAAGCCGTGCCAATGCCGGTCACGATCAGTGTCAGATAAGCCGGCACAATTGGAAGTGATTGAAAATGTGTATGCGTCTCAACAACGATACTGGACATCAATAAAGCGCCGCAAGCGGCAAAGACAGGGGAGAGAGGACTGCCTTTGCTGTACTTGTACCATCCAAAAGCCAACAGGAGTGCAGCATACCCCATACCTACTCCCGACCCAATAAGTTTATCAACCAGGCCGCTGTCGGTAATTGTACGAAGAATCAGAGCAATGACCAAAAGGAAGCAGGCTGTAGCCAGCCGGGGAAGGAATGAAGTACGGCCGACCCAGGTCAGCACCTCTTCAGAAACATCAGTTGCCTCTCCATAATCAGATTCTTTATCAATGGCAGCGGCAACAATCGGATTTCGATCAACGACAGCAGTAATTCCACCATCAACTCGCTTTGCAACTTGCTCGAGCTTAAGTTCCAAAGAAAGTAGCCGGGCAGTGAGTTCCTCAACCCTGGCTTCGAGAGTTTGATCTACCTGTGACATGAATCTGTCTCCTGACATACCAATTTATGATTGTACAAAAACGTCTGTAACCCTTTTAACAACATCGGTTAACTGACTGATGGTCACAGAGTCCTGTTACAGAAATGGAGTTCTCAATCTCATTTAACAGCGAATAGGCCTTAATGACATGCGTTAGATATTTTAAAAATGTAAAACACATTAATTGTTCAATTAAGGGTTGCTAGTGATCATCGGGCATTGCCTCCTGACCACTAGTAACCGATTCCCAAAGATACCTGTTTTAGTGTGATGATTCTTCCTTAAGAAAAGCAGGAATAAATTTGTTTATGAAATAGAAAATTACAAAAGGGGTTACTGCAACCGTAAGGGCTCCAAAAAGACCTTCCTTGAATGTTTCAATACTGTTGGGGATTATCGGCAAGTGGTAATCCATGAAACCAGCAAAACTCAGTGAAAAAGCCTGCCCTCCGATAACAACATTATAACGCATCATGAACACGCCGAATAAGACCAGGATGGTGGCGATGGTGGTGCGCTTGACCGTTCGCCCAGGCAACACCATCATCAGGAATGGCAATGCATTACCGATGGCGTACTGCAGAATAAAGATCTTGAAGAAGTCTCGCTCCATGATGACTTCACGCAGGATATCCCATGATTTGACCTGGGTATAACCACGGAAGATAAGGTCAAGTATCTCAAGCGTCATGGCAGCAATCATGAAGTAGAGCAGGTAGTTGGAAGCCATCATGACTTCCATATGTTTGGCCCCTTCAAGCTCTTCGACAGTAGGAGCATCGGCATCTTTTGCCCAACGTGAAATTTTCCGTTTGGCCATAAATTTGCGAAATTCCTGAACCACAACGTAGCAGAGAATACAAAGTGCCACTCCGGAAACAACTGCCGAGCAGATGAAAATAACCGGCATAAGCGGTGTCATCCAAAGTGCATTAGCCTTGACAGAACCAAAGATAAATCCAGCGTAACCGTGAAGGAAACAGGCCACTGGAATTCCGATCCCTGCCATAATCTTGCAGGCCTTATGGTCCTTTTCAATCGCTTCGTGGCTAATATCCCATGCACCGAGAGTCAGACAGGTAAAAACCAGCAGTCGAAAGCCGTCAATCATTCCACGATTGTTATGGGCTTTTAAAGCTTGGGCAGACATAACAAAATGTTTGCGGTAGACCAGCCAGATCTCAGTTGCCACGATGCAGCCGTAGGTGCTGAAAACGATTCCAAAAGCGGCAATAGCCGAGGTAAAATGGGGCGTCATCATGACATTAATCCCTCTGAGCGGCTGCTGTAGATGCAGCAACAAGGGCATCATGGCCACAGGAAGCAGGGCAAAGGAGAATACTAGAGAAAATCTGGCTATTTCTTTCAACTTTTCAACGCCGAAGACGTGGTAGAGAGACGAGAGAACAAAAGCACCGGCAACAAGACCGGTCATAAAGGGGTACATGACAATTTGAATCGACCAGTAAATGTATTCGTTAGGCAGGACAAACAGCTCTTTAATTGTCCAGGCCTCACCGTGAACTTCCATAGCGTGTTGTACGATTTGTTCCACCATGACTAACGCACCTCCTGAGCAAGGCCGATATAAAAGGCCTGAGGTTTGGTACCGAATTCATCCTTAAGAACTCCAACCCGTTCATTCATGATTACCTGGGTTATGGGGTCGTTAACGTCATGAATATTACCCATTCTGCGCGCACCGAATGGGCAGGCGTTGACACAGGCCGAATCCAATCCTTTGCTGAGACGATGGTAGCAAAAGGTACACTTGTCAGCAACATGTAGTATCGGATGGAAAAAACGGGCGGCATACGGACAGGCCATAATGCAATAGCCACAGCCTATGCACCAGCTGCGATCAACCAGAACCACACCATCGTCGGTTTTATAGGTAGCTCCGACCGGGCAGACCTGAGTACAGGGAGGGGTCGAACAGTGGTTGCAGAGCTTGGGGACAAAGAAAGCTTTGCCCACGTTCTTCGGATCGATCTCCTTGAATTCACCTTTTCCAAGATCGATGCGTGATTCTGTGTAGCCGTTGAGCGCCCCCTTGGGACTATCTACATAGCGCCGGTCATCTTTTGTGTAGACGTAGCGTTCCACCCATGTCCTGGTAACATTGGCCTCCAACGGGATATCGTTTTCAACCTTGCAGGCTTTAACGCAGAAGCCGCATCCGACGCATTTGTTGGTGTCAACCAGAAATGCCCACTGGATGTCAGGATTGGCAGCCAACACCTTTTTGGGATCGACAAAAGTCAGCGCAGACAGAGGAACTGAGGCGCCCGCAATGACCATTACGCATTTTTTTAGAAAATCTCGACGTTCCATTATTTCATATCCTCCAGTCTCGGGTTGTGAGGGTCGTGACATTTAACGCATTGTTCGCCCGGATTATGGCCTTTTGGGTCAATACCCGGAATACGTTTACGTTCACTTGTAGTGTATGGGAGGCTGGTGTGACAACGCAGACAAAGTTCCCGACTGCGGTCAATGTTCAGCTTTTCAGGCGCTTCGGGATGGTTGAGCGCCGGTCCGTGGCAGTCCTCGCAGGGAATTACACCGTGAAACTTTTCGGAGCGAACCTTGACCACCGCACTGTGGCATGCACTGCAGTATTCGTGCATTCTCTCCTTGCCTGAGACACCGTATTTTGCGGGCTGCTTTGCCCATTCCGCTTCGTTGGACTTACGGTGAAAGGAGTACATGAAACCTCGCTTCCCTGAGCCGAAATCGTTGGGAACATAGAAAAAACGGAATACAAATAACGCAACGACTAATGCTATAACCACATACAGCGGTCGCCAGACATGACTTTTCACTTTCTCTCCTTTTTCCTAATATTTTTGTGTGACGATTACCAGTTAAAGTTATGCTAATGGCATATAAGTCTAAAGCACAATCAAGCCGGTACGTTTATTTGTGCAAAACTCGCATAGCCTAGCCATCTCAAATATTGCTGCGGATATTCCAATTACAACAATTAAACATAACATGAGACACCTGATAGTCCAGCATTAATCTCATCTCAAAACTGTTACGCCAAAGAGATATCATTCGGCATACTCGTCCTCAAGGATTACTGACTCCTGCACTTCTTCCAAATCCTGCTTTACAAGGAACAATTTATCGCCAATATGGGAGCCGACTCCATCATCTGCAACGTGAAAGTCGCCATTCATTATCGGGATGGCGACCCTTAATAACATAGTGAAAACAAACAAACCGGTTGCCCAAATGCCCATTGTAATAAGCAGTTCAATACCGCTTGGAGCGTACTCATAGATTTCATGCAGTACATCAGGAATGAATCCGGGAATGACAAGCCCCATACCTTTTTCAATGTATACTCCTATGAAAACCAGTATGCAGCCGATTATCAATGTCACGTTATTCCTACGAGTGTCAGGAACCAGGAAAATAAAAAAAGCGGTCAGGTTGAATATCATTGCTGTCCAGATCCAGGGCACTAATGCTGAATGCCCATCCAATCCCTGGAAAAGATATTGCACAGGTGCCAGGTGAGCTGATGCTGTGTAATACTCCTTGAAAAGCTCGGCTCCAAGCAGAAGGAGGTTGATGAATATAGCATAGGCAATCAGCTCAGCCACCTTCTGAATGGCCTTGTCTTCAATTTTGAATTTTGTGTATTTACGCACTAGAAAAAAGATGATGATCATGAATGCAGGGCCGGAGCAAAAAGCGGATGCGAGAAATCGCGGCACCAGAATTGACGAGTTCCAGAACGGTCTTGCGCCAAGACCATTATAGAGAAAGGCCGTTACCGTGTGGATGGAAATTGCGGACGGAATTGACAACAGCAGCAAAGGGGTAGTGAAACTTTTGTTCGGCTCACGCTTGTAATAGAGATTGTAAAGGATATAGACCGCAATAGTAAGATTGATTGCAAGATAAGTATTTAGAACGACTACGTCCCATGCCAGCAACGATTGTGGAAAGTTTAGAAGACCTATCTTGGGGATCAGATGCCAAAATCGCTCTGGGTGGCCTATGTCAACAGTTACGAAGAGCAGGCACATGACAATCGCTGATATGGCCAGCAGCTCTCCAAGCACGGCAATTTCCTTGATAGGCTTCCAATGGTATACGTAGGCTGGAATCACCAGCAGGACAGCCGCTGCGGCTACACCGACCAGAAATGTAAAATTGGAAATGTAAAATCCCCATGAAACCTGATCCCTCATGGAGGTAACAATCAACCCCTCGTCCAATTGATTGATGTATGCCGCGGCACCAATAGCCATCAGGGCCAATAAAAACAAGACCCAGGTATAGTAGGCCTTGCTCCCTTTGGAAATCAATACCAGCGTACCTTTAAAAAAGTGCCAGATATTTAACATGTGCTTGCTCCCAGCGGACGGATTATTAAGCCGGAAAATATTTCTGTGTAGTTATAGCAGAAGACATTTCCATTAATGCACATACTCCGTAGACCTGTATTAGGTTGCGTAAAAATAGAAAAATTTAGGCTGCGTATTCAGGTCTTCCTTTAAAATAAATACTCGTTTATTTTCAATTAGATAGCGTATTTCACTCTGGGGATCAAGCAGGTTGCCAAATTTTCTTGCGCCTACCGGGCAGATCTCTTCGCAGGCAGGGTAGCGCCCCGGTTGCTCGCGTGTACGCTGAATGCAGAAAGTACACTTTTCCACTACTCCTTTGGGTCGGGGACGGTTGCCAAGGTAGTGCGTGTTAGGGTTCATCTCATTAGACGGGAGTTTAGGCTTGCCCCAGTTAAAATGGCGAGCACCATAGGGACAGGCCGCCATGCAATAGCGACACCCGATGCACCAGTTATAATCTACAACCACTATTCCATCGTTTTCCTTCCAGGTTGCCTGCACCGGGCAGACCTTTGTGCAGGGA
>JBBQCH010000113.1:0-10752 GCA_038318485.1 Geobacterales bacterium | reverse complement strand
TAAAATCCATATTGCGCTGGTTGGTGTCGAAAAACTGATCGCCAATTATGCCGACGTTGCCACGATCCTGAAAGCGCTGCCCCGCAGTGCCACGGCCCAGCTGCTGACCAGCTATGTTTCGATCATCACCGGTCCGACACCTAATCCGGACGGTTCGATGAAGGATATGCACATCATCCTGATGGATAACCGCCGCAGCGAGATGGCGGCTGATCCCAAGTTCAAACAGGCGCTGCAATGCATCCGCTGTGCATCCTGCCTGAACGTCTGCCCGGTCTTCCGTCTAGTGGGTGGGCACGTTTTCGGAAAGGTTTATACCGGCGGAATCGGCACGATCCTGACGGCCTGGTTTGACGAGCTGAAAAAATCCGAGGATATCCAGGGACTCTGCATACAATGCGGTGCCTGCAAAGATGTCTGTCCCGGAAAGATCGATATTCCCGATCTGATCATGGAGATCAGGCGGCGACTGGTGAAGGAACAGGGACTGCCGCTGCTGCAGAAAACGATCTACTCCGTCGTGAACAACCGCAAGCTTTTTCACGGCATCTTGAGGGCGGCTTCGATAGCCGGCAAGCCCTTTACATCCGGCAAGTTCGTCCGTCATCTCCCCATGTTCCTGGCGGATCTGACCGACGGTCGCAGTCTCCCGGCCATTGCCAGCGAACCTTTCCGGGATCGTTTTAAAAAGATCAAACAGCCGAAAGGTACTGAAAAAGTCGCTTTTTATGCCGGCTGCCTGATTGATTTCGCCTATCCGGAGATGGGGGAAGCTCTGGTCAAGATACTGAACAAAGCCGGTATCGAGGTGCTCTTCCCGGAAGAACAGACCTGCTGCGGTGCACCGGCCCGCTATAATGGCGCCTACGAAGTTGCCGAACAGAATGCGATTGACAATATCAGGGCGCTATTGAGTGAAGAGGTCAAATACGTCGTCTCGGCCTGTCCGACCTGCACGGTGGCGCTGGATCATGAATTTATCAGCACCTTCGAGAGCCTCGGTCAGACGGAATGGATGCCCAAGGCAAAGCAGTTGGCCGCAAAGACAATAGATTTCTCAACTCTGGTCAAGAAACTGGTCGATGAGGGACGACTGTCCCTGAAGGATGGGCAGAAACTGGGCAAGATTACCTATCACGATTCCTGTCATCTGAAACGGACACTGAAGGTGTCCGAGCAACCGAGGGAATTGCTGGGCAAGGCCGGCTATGAACTGACCGAAATGTTCGAGTGCGATATGTGCTGCGGCATGGGCGGTTCTTACTCGATGAAACTGCCGGAAATCTCAGGCCCGATTCTGCAGCGAAAGCTGAAGAACATCAAGGAGACCGGTGCCCCGACTGTGGCAATGGACTGTCCTGGCTGCGTGATGCAGATCAGAGGCGGCATGGACCAGGACGGTGCGGATATCAAAGTGCGGCATACGGTGGAGATTCTGGCGGAGCAGTTAAAGGATTAGCGGGCAGGGCAGGGGAGTTTGAGAGGAAAGGGCCGGGTTTGTTAGATCCGGCCTTTTTTATTGTGTGGTGGATTAATGTTTGTGTCGCCCGGGATTTGAAACAGAATGGAGTCACGTGAATCGTCATGAGTCAAAATGAGACAATATAATCGGTAAAAGCCCCATAGTCCCTGTCCGGTCAGAAATCCAGCGGGCTTTTCGGTTCTTTGATCGTCATGACCGGCACGCAATGAGTGTAGATCATGGTGGTTTTTAGACTGGAGTGCCCCAGCAGATTCTGAATCACGCGGATGTCGTAGCCGGCCTGTAACAGATGGGTGGCAAATGAGTGCCGGAAGGTGTGGGAAGTAACCCGCTTGGGGATTTTTGCCGTGCGCACTGCCGGATAAAGCGCTTCCTGTAACTCTGATTCATGCAGATGCCAGCGCCGCCGCTGCCCCGTTTCCGCAACCTGCGTCAGGGTCTTCTGCGGGAAGAACCACTGGTGCAGAAACTCCTTCGGCGCCTTGGGATACTTCCGTTCCACCGCATCATCCAGGAACACCCCGTCATACCTAGCGGCCAGGTCACGGTCATGCAGTTCACCAACCGCCTTGATCTGGCGCTTCAACTCCGGCAGAATCGCCTCCGGTATCGGCACCGTCCGATCCTTTTTCCCCTTGCCGTGCACCGTCGGTTTACCCGCATCAAAATTGAAATCCCCCACCCGCAGTTGCAGACATTCAAACTGCCGCAATCCACAGCCAAACAGCAGTTTCACCACCAGATCGAACGGATGGGAAAGGTGGCCAAGGATGGCATCGATCTCCTCGCGTGACAGCACCATCGGCACATAGCGGGATTTCTTGGCTCGCGGCACATCCTTCAGTTCACCAAACTCCCGTTTAAGTCCGTGACGATAAAAAAAGAGCAGTGCATTGAACGCCTGATTCTGGGTAGTTGAAGCCACCTTGCACGTTACGGCAAGATAGGTCAGGTATGCCTTCACATCATCACCGGTCAATTCCTGTGGCAACTTGTTCTTCAGGAAACCGCTGAAACTGCCGCGACCAGTTGGCGTAGGTTTTCAAGGTCTTGCGTGAGTAATGCCGCAGCTTAATTTCATTGGCCATCGCTTCCAGCGCCGCATCCCATTCCGGCGAATCGGATTTTTCCTGATAACCGGATTCGGAATAGTATGACTTTCGAACAACTTGAACTGGCTTCGCAGGCTCCGGTTGTGGTGTCTGTTCAATGGTAAGCCCTGCTGCTTTGTCCCAGACATCATTTTCATGAAAATTTTCAGAGTGTTCTTTCAGCAGCGCAAAATACAGGGTCACCGCATGATATGCCTGCCGACGCAGATCTTCTGATTGCCCCTTACTCTTCAGCTTGGTGATGAACTGGCGCAGGCGATCCGGCTCATCCCCCTCGATCTTGTATTTATCACAGAAATCGAGAAAAAAACGCAACCATTTCAGATAGTCAGGCCGCAACTCGTTTTTAACACCTCTGTGGCCAAGATACATGCGATATGCAGATACAAGCTGAACTGCTAGCTGGATCATAGCTATATTCTCTTTCGTGAAAATAAATTTACAGTAAGCCCTGGAATGCCGTATAGTGCCGTCAATTTTGTTGTTCGTCAATACACCAAATGGCGAGGATCTATGCTTAAGGACATGAAGTCGTACAACCATTTGAAACCAGGTCAGAAAGGAACCAAACGCCTAGTTGAACAGTATGGAGAAGCACTTATTTGCGTCCGTTATCGATATGATGAAAAGCGCGGCGTACGCCTTAAAACGGCAGAAATTATAATCGAAGAAAGACCATATACCCAGTCTCGTTTCAAGGACGGTGACATTGTGTCAGTCTCTGTAAATTTTGATGAGATGGAACTTCGAGAGCAACTCCGCACGTTGCGGGCACGATGGGATCCGCAATCAAAATTATGGTTCGTACCGTATCGATTGATACGAGGCACACCACTTGAGGCACATATCACAGTGGAGTAAGCACAGGAAAAGACACCTATATAGGTAACTATACGCAATAACCTATATAGGTAACAAATCACTTATATAGGTCACAAGCAACCTATATAGGGTTACCGTATATAACCGAGTTGGTTTTCACGATTTAAGGAGGTGATTCCAATGCTTGACACATGAGGATAAATGTTAGGCGCCGATGGGATGAGTTGATAGGATTTAACTAACCGACAGACTCAAAAGGAGAGGAGAATGCCAAATATTGGGAGAAATATTGGGGGCGACTTAATCAACGGGAAGTATGACTTAAATACTGGTGCTGTGCATTTTAAGTACGGTACAGAATATCTCGATTACAACTTCGGTCTCTCGCCTGCAAACGTGATCACTAACGCACCATCTTGGGCCCCTGGGAGAGGACAATACAACAATCTCATTTGTTATTGGATATGGAAACCAAACGAAAGGAAATGCTGGCAAGCTGTGAAGTGCAACGGTCCCCTCGTCTACTGGAACCAAGATGGCTTGGCAAAAGGGAACCCTCAGGATTGGGAACTTTTCCAACTTGTAGACGCCGGTGGAAATCGAGTTTTTATTATGAATGTGTATGGCCGGTACGTGAAATACAACGGTCCCAGTGGCCGATTTGAATGCACAGGAGCAGGTCAAGGTGATGCTGCTATGTTCGAGGCTCTCATAGGCTGAATGCCATAATAACTCCCGAAAGGTCGGCCCTTGAAATGCGGTTCTCTGAAATTCGATTCCCAACCAGGACCTTGGACACCGACCGGGGCTGAAAAACGCCCCGGTGCGGGTCAAGGCCCGGCCCGTTAGGTCGCTAGGAAGACCTACAAAACAACAAAGAGGAGGGTATGGGAAATGAAAGCCTATGTAAATGCAGTTCGTGAAGCGACCCGGACAGCTTTGGGTAACGATGCCGACTTGTCCTACATTACTGAAGAAGAACTCGATAAAGCTAGTATTGTGGACATCACAGTAATTCGACGCTCTTCCTGGCAAGTGGAAGGAAACTCGTTAACGCAATATACTGACGGACACTGGGAGTGGTATGAGGGATGTGATACAAAAAAACGTTTCGCTTGGAATGGAGCACTAAATTACCAACGCATGGTTAACTGTGCTAACGGACTGATCCATTGCAGGATTTCGAGTTAACCCCGCGTCTTCAGTGTGAGACGCGGCATAACAACTGATGAGACTAGCTGACCCGCGTCCTAGCGCGGGTCTATTAGGTGAAACAGAATGATGAAATTCTATGTTGAAACCTCAGCAGCCGATTTTTTCTTGAGCAACCTAAATGGAAAGGGTGCTGAAGCGACAAGAAAACTGCAAATTTCGAAAGGTCGAGAATGGTACATTTCCACAACGGTCTTATGGGAACTGCTTCAGATTCGAGATGATGACGACCTGGATGCGTGTATGTACCTGTCATCATTTTTATTCAGCGAAAATCTCCTAAAGTCTGCAGCAGAAATAATAATTGACTACATTCAGCAAAGCGAGCCGGACCACTTGGTGCTGCAATCACCATTTACCAGTTCTGCCATAGGGAGTTACTGGAGTCGATCTTGTCATGATAAAGGGTTTAGATTTAGGATTGACGCCCCAATCTTTAAGGATGTAACCAACCTCATAAGAGACCTTTCAAAATACATGGCACTCATGACAGTCGATGAGGCCGGAGAAGCGCCTTTAAGATCTGACTTGGCAAACATCAAGGAAATCATTGATGCAGCTTATGTGCAATACTATAACGACGATGTTGATGTAATGATTAAAAAGATTAGAACAATTGCTATGATTACCCTGTTTATTCAATTGTGCATGTGCTTGGACATTTCAAAAGATGCTATCGATAGCTACTGGAAAACTGTTGGGATTGGAGACCCTATTGAAAGGCTTTTGTACCTATTGGAGAGACATCCTGACCTGGTTCGGAAAGGTCCAGCTTGGTATATTGCGAATGCAATATTCACCCAGTGCATGAAAAATCGAAGAAGCAGTCGAGGTGCATTCCATGATGGAATTCATGCAGTTTATTTACCATTTGTAGACATCTTTCTGACCCGAGACGAACATTTCAGAAAAATGAAAGAGTTTGCAACGCAGGAGTATAAGGACTTGTACAATAAGATTCAACATATTGACGACCTCCAACTGCTGAGAATAGACGAACCTACGGCTGTACCTAACATGCGCTCAGACCGCGACCGGGCATAAAACTGCCCGGCAGGTCAAGCGCGGCCCCGTTGAATTAGTATCCAGAAATACTTGCAATTTCTCCGAGGCAGGGTAATTTTGTCATTATAGGCAATAGAGGTAAGAATAAGTAAATGTCTTGACTTGTCCTGAAAGGTATGTTATTGGCTAGTATAGTTTGTACAATGCAATTCATGCCCAACCTAAAAAGACAAGTGAGATTGTGGAAAGTTTATTTTCCTTGACACACTCAAGAGAATCAGGCATTTTTACAGTCTTTCCTGCCGGAGTTTAGATATGGCACCACAGAACCGTGTTAAAGCTTCCCGGCTGGATGAAACGGTTTCTCGCGCAGAGTTTGCCCGTCTTTGTGGCCTGTCAGAGAAAACCATCGCACGAATTGAAGCGGACTTGAATACCCCGATGGACATAACCACTCGAAAACTTGTTAATGGCTTCAACAGTATACCTAACCGTCGGCGTGAGTATACTATAGAGTACTTATTCCCTGACGCACAGTATTCCTTATCGTTAGGCG
Source organism: Geobacterales bacterium (assembly GCA_038318485.1). Classification (GTDB taxonomy): domain Bacteria; phylum Desulfobacterota; class Desulfuromonadia; order Geobacterales; family Pseudopelobacteraceae; genus JACRCG01. The sequence continues at coordinate 4,562 of JBBQCH010000113.1, read as the reverse complement.
TCAAAGGAGAAGGCCATGCTTCCAAATGAAGCAGTTAGAAATTTGCCCTTAAATACTTTGTTGAACCAGTTAATATCAAACCACGACCATATCAGAACAGATCAAGTTACTATTGAGTACATCCGGCAACAACGTGAGGCTCACGTTTATCCATCAACCGTATTCGATATTGGCTCCGACTATGGCGGGTACGACGTAACCGGATTACTTTTCAAAACACGGGATGGGTTTGAAAAAATGGAAGCAGATGTTGATCAGTTCCTAGATAATTGCCTCAGAAAGTAATTTTTTGCGAAATTTAGATAGAGAGGGCTTTACTCACAGTGAAGCCCTTTTTTTTTAATAGGGAGGAACCGTGCGGCAGGAAGAGAAAAGGAAAATAGCTGGCGTAGATGCTGACATTATCGAACGGTTCTTGCTTCTTTTGAAAGATAAGTATGCTCTTGTGGATAAAGCGAACTATTTTCTCGAAAGCCAGGGTGTAAGTGGCATTAATATAGGGATGGCAAATCAGCGAGACGTGCTTAGCCACCTGTGCACAATTTTAGACAGGCCAGAACTTACATATGATGAGCAAGTTGGCCAACTTGCTTCAGCAGAGGAACATCTTCGCCGCGCAATAATTGAGAGTTATCAAAAAGGATGTACAAAGAAACTCTCTGACTTTATGGATACTTATAAGCAATACGAAACCATTGTCCTACCGCTGAAGACACAAGATGTTTCTCTAACCTCCGCACCAAGCATGGAATCATTGCATGTTCGCCTCGAAGAAGTGCAAAAATTACGTAGTGCTGGACGCGCCGCTAAGGCGCAAAATAAGTGGGATAATGAATGGGAAACTGGCGTAGTCTCATTGGTTGAGGCATTTAACATAGTTGTTGAAATGCAAAGGGACATAGAAGGATATATCATTAGAGCGCAGCAGATACTTTCATCAAGACATCAGAAGGTGTGGAGCCATGTTGGCTTATGGGCAACAATAGTAATGACTTTTATAGGAGTTGTTTTGGGGTATTTCATTGCTAAAGTTGATTCTTTCCAACGGAAAGAAGTAACGAAATCCATTATGGAAACCCAAGGCGCAAAACCAGTTCTTCCTCAAGAAAAAGAACTCCAAAAGAAATAGAGGTTCTCAATCAAGGTACTTATTATTGACATCCCCTCCAAGACGACCGAACGGTCGTCTTTTTTTTGTTTTCGGTGTTTTGAAAGGAGCCCGCAACGGTATCTACGCAATTTTACAAAACCTGATAAACCGACAACGAGAAGCGAGAACACCGAAATCCAACCAACGGCAGCACCGGTCAGCGGGAAAAAGCCCCCGCCGCCGGTGTGCCTTATCACGTTGGACAGAGAAGGAGATATATGAACACACAAAAGACCGATATAGCAGCCATCATTGGAAAAGGTCTTATTGGAACCATTCCCTTTGTAGGGCCGTTAGCGGCGGAAATAATCGGCGCGATAATACCAAATCAAAGAATTGATAGAATCGAATCTTTACTTCGTCTCTTGGAGGCAAAAATTGCTGACGAGCATAAAACCGAGATACAAGAGCGAATTACCGAACCCGAATCAGTGGATTTGATCGAAGACGGATTTATGCAAGCATCAAGAGCCCTTTCGGAAGAGCGAAAAGATTACATAGCTTCACTTCTGAAAAATAGCCTGACTGATGAAGCGTTAAAACATATTGAGTACAAAAGATTGCTGTTGATTCTTGGTGAATTAAATGATTTAGAGGTTCTCCTACTAAAGTCACACTCTATGTATCAAGGTAACCCAGAATACAATGAATTTTGGGAAAAACATGAAGAAGCACTTACTCCGCCGAGAGCGCATCTCGGATCTTCACGAGAAGAAGTAGACAAATACACAGTTTATAAAACTCACAACGTTCATTTGACCAGCTTAGGCTTGCTAAATCCAAGGTTTACGAAGCCAAAAAAAGGAGAACTTCCAGAGTTCGACGAAAAAACTGGAATAATTAAGTCCAGTGGCTATGAAATCACCTCGTTGGGTAGGCTATTGCTCAGAAGTATTGATCAAGGAGGCGATTTTTAAAGCTAGGGGGAGCACAAAGGAGGCGCGCCTGCATTTTTCACAAAAGATAAAATAAGGGAAGTGTAGATGCGATCCCCACAGCATATGTTTACAGGAAGAACGTCAAGCTCGATGTAATTGTGGTCGCAAATAATAAATGATCCATGAGGTGGTAATGCGATATTTTAAGATAATGCTAATTGCAATTATAACTGTTGTCACTATTTGCAATAATTCTCATGCCCTGAATGAAATTAAAATATCAGATCGACCGGATGTTACAGAAATATGTAATAAATACGGTTTAGATAAAGACAACTTTATAATATTTAAAGATAATAAATATATCAGACCTAATGGAAAAGAAATAAAGATAACAGAAGCAAATTATACTAAAGCTATCGAAGGCAAATTTGTGACTCATCCAAAAAATAATAAATTACGTATGAAAGTTGAAAAATTAGAATTTGAGACTTACAAAGATGAAGTAATTATGTTTACAAAATTCACTGTTAATAGTGACAACAAAGATAGATACAACATCAGCCTTAGTTATGGTGACATCAAATTCCCAATAAAAATTGATAAATGCTATTTTATTAATACATCTATGGAACAAGACATTACTAAATATGAACTAACTATTAACAAGAAGGTCTATTACGTTACAGTTGATAAAAGTGGAGGTATCACAGGTAATATTATTAAGCTAAGCGATGGCACAACTATAAAAGTTCTTGAAGTAACAGAAGATATAAAACCATTCTTATCTAATTACGACGGCCCAGCGATGAACATTGAATACACCGATAAGTTTGGGATAAAATCAAAATCAGTTTTATTATATGTGTATCCTCGCTATGAACAAAGCAAAAGACCATTTGATATACTTATTTCTAATCGTAAAACAAAATATTATCACAGAATATTAGGCTATTGTGATTGACCCCTGTTTTACTCCAAATTGGTGGTACACTTTGGCGTTTCTCTGAGAGGCAGAGTGGCTATTTGCAATGAAATCCCGAGACATATCAAGACGAAAGAAGAAAACTATTTCAACCAGGCTTTCGACCTGCCCCAAAAACCCGGCAGATCAAAGCCGAACACGTTGAGCATTTAATAGAAATGAAATTGATTACAGATGGAGTTTTACACAATAATGCCAACGCCCTATTACATCGACGAAGAATTTGATACACCTCGAAAATTCATCGATTTCCTAATTGGTGGAAATTCTAGGTTTTCAACTCGAAGCACGTATGATGCTGTTACGTCCGGTGTCAATAATTTTATCTTCAGAGGCCAAGCCGATCACAAATGGCTTATATATCCAAAACTTTTTAGAGATGGCAATCCTCTTTTAGATTTTACTCCACAAACTACAGGTTGTCCTCTCGGGGATGGGCAGTCAGTAAGATCTTATCTTGGTTGGCATCTTCATTCGGAACTTAGAGCGGTATTCTTGTTCCTTGAAAACTCAGATAAAGTTGGAATCCCTACACCAATCGACTTCACAAATCTTCGAGAACATACAGCACTAATACAAGCTGCACTCAATGACCAAGACGAGGATTTCTCTGTTTCGTTCCCTGCCCCTTCGTTCTTGAACGGCATAGCCCTAGCCCAACATCATGGAGTCCCGACAAGATTACTTGATTGGACAGAATCCCCTCTAGTAGCTGCATATTTTGCCGCGTTCGGCGCCTCGAATGTCATTCCTGAAAGTGATAGAATCAAAAGTGATCGAATCTCTGTAATATTCCTTCACATCGATCAGTCAAAAGATGAAGACCTCAACCTAGCCACCGTTAATGCGCCCAGACATGGGAACACTTTTCTTCGGTCTCAAAAAGGACTTTTCACATACTCACCCAGAGCAAATGACTACTTTGTAAAAAATCGAGTATGGCCATCTGTGGAAGACATAGCAATGACAGACGCCAAGCAATGTATCAGCTTAGGCCGTGTAACCTTGCCCTCGAATCAGGCAAACGGGGTTCTTCAAATCCTTTACGATTTTGGAATAACTAGGCTTTCCATGATGCCCAGCCTAGAAAACGCGGCTTGCGAATTTCAATACACTCGATCACTGTTCAAGCTTTAAAAAAAGCAGATGGTACAAAATGAGAAAAACCATGGGGTCAGGCTTCCAAGTTGACAAGTTAGACTATTAGGGAAAACCATGGGGTCAGGCTTCCAAGTTGACAAGTTAAACTATTAGCGGTATGTATTCCCTATGGCACGTAAACCACGCATTCATATCCCTGGCGGACTCTATCACGTCATTTTCAGAGGCAACGGCGGTCAACCTGTATTCCTCACTGACAATGATCGTTACCGCTTCTATCTTCTGCTCCAGGAAGGCACCTGCCGGTTTGGATACAGGGTCCACGCTTTTTGCCTCATGACCAACCATATTCATCTGGCCATTCAGGTTGGTGAAATATCATTGTCTCGCTGTATGCAGAATCTTTCTTTCCGTTATACCCGCTGGATCAACTGGCAACAGAAGAGAA
>JBBQCH010000112.1:0-10881 GCA_038318485.1 Geobacterales bacterium | reverse complement strand
AATGCTGAAAGAGCTGGGCTTTACTACCGTCACCGCCAGCGACGGTCGTGAAGCGCTGGAAATATTCAAAGCCGGAAAAGACATAGCTTTCGTAATCCTGGATCTGACCATGCCGCATATGGATGGCGAACAATGCTTCCGTGAACTGCGACAGCTGAACCCTGACGTCAAGGTAATTATTAGCAGCGGCTACAACGAGCAGGAAGTTACCGAAAAATTTGTGGGCAGGGGACTGGCCGGCTTTGTCCAGAAACCGTACAAACTTTCTGTATTGAAAAAAACCATCAGGGCTTTGTAAAATCAATGACGTAACCTGTATTTATCGCTGTCGCAAAATTAATTGAACCGGATGGTGAATTTATGGAAAATAAACCCGAAAACAATATTTCCCCGCTGATTATGATCGTTGATGACAATCCGCAGAATCTGCATCTGCTGGGCGGCATGCTCGGCAACAGTTCCGAGTTTGACCTGAGTTTCGCAACCAGCGGCGACGAGGCTCTGAAGATCATCCTTGACCAGACGCCTGATCTGATTCTGCTGGATGTGAACATGCCGGGCAAGAACGGTTTTGAAACCTGCAGCTGTCTGCGCCAAAACGATGCGACCCGCGATGTGCCGGTCATTTTCCTGACCGCACAGGGAGAAACCGAGTATGTCGTGAAAGGTTTCAAGTGTGGCGGCAATGATTATGTGGTCAAGCCGTTCGAGCCGCAGGAACTGCTGGCGCGTGTGCATTTGCAATTGGAACTGCTGAACTCACGTCGAGAGCTGAAAAGGCTTAACAGTGAATTACTCAGGGTCAACGAAGAACTGCGTTCCCTCTCCAACACGGATGGCCTCCTTAAGATCGCCAATCGGCGCTATTTTGACGAAATGCTGTTCAAAGAGTGGCATAGAGCAATGCGCGGTAATCATTTTCTGTCCCTGTTGATACTGGACGTTGATTATTTCAAACACTATAACGATCATTATGGCCATCTGCAGGGTGACGACTGCCTGAAAAAAGTTGCAGAGATCATTTCTTCCAATCTGCACAGGGCAACTGATCTGGTGGCCCGCTACGGAGGCGAGGAGTTTGCTGTGATTCTGTCGGAGACAACCCCGGAAGGGGCACTGCTGCTGGCGGAGATCATTCGGAAAGCCATCCTGCAGTCAGATATACCTCATGAGGGTTCAGAAATTGGATCTTGTCTGACAATCAGTATCGGTGCAGCCGGCCTTGTTCCGACGATCGACATGGTTCCTGATTGCCTGATGGACAGTGCCGATAAAGCGCTTTACCTGGCCAAAACAGACGGGCGCAACTGTTCCAGACGGGGTAATGTAGAAAGCTGTTGATGTTTGAATTCTACGTGGGGTGAACTGCTGTTCGCCCAACCGGTGCGTATGCAATCCGCCCCTACAGTTATTTCCGGAAAGAGATTGAATGACTGACAAATCAACCATATTACGAAAATCATCCGCCACGGTTGCTGGAGGCATTCCGCGACGTTTCCGCCAGTTGCAATGGATCGCTTTTGGCCTGGTTTCACTCGCATTCGGCGCTATCGTGACATTTGAGATCATCAATGATCATCGCAACGTCGCCAGGATTGAGAATAACCGGCTGATGACACAGGCCAGGTCGATATCAGCCAATATGGAAAGCCAGTTGAGCTCGACCCACAAGATCCTGCACGGACTTGTGCGGAATGCGCCGGCTTTGCGTCAGGATCCGGCTGCCGCCCAAAGTCAGTTGAAGCTGCTTAGTGACGCTATGCCCGGTATTCGTACGCTGCAGCTTGTCGATGCCAACGGTTTTTCCGAGGCATCCGGTCGCCAGGAACTGATCGGCAAGAATTTTTCGGAACGTGCCTATTTCAAAAGGGCGAAGCAGCAAGGTGATCCGTCCAGGTTATATGTTTCCCCGCCCTTCAAGTCGGTGCTCAACGTTTTCCTGATAAGCACCAGCATGATCGTACCTTCTTCCAACGGTGGTTTTGACGGTATCATTAACGCTGCACTGGATCCGGGGTACTTCAAGGTTCTGCTCGGGGCTGTTCTGTATGCTCCGGATATGTCCAGTTCAATTGTCCATGGCGACGGCCCCCTGTTCATGGTGGAACCGGAACGGACCGGTTTGCCCGGCAGAAACCTTGCCCGGCCTGACTCAATCTTTGCTCGTCATTGTGCCAGCGGCATGAACGAAAATTTATTTGACGGCGCGTTGTATGAGGCCGGTGAAAACAGGATGGTTGCACTGCGCACCTTCAATCCGCCATCTTTAAATATGGACAAGCCACTGGTGATTGTCATCAGCAGAAATCTGGATGCCATCTTCAAAGAATGGAGGCGGGAGTCGCGGCACAAGGCGCTGTTGTTTTTTTCTTTTACCGGCATCCTGGGGACTGGTCTGTTATTTTATCAGCGGAGGCAGAAAAGCTTCGAGATGCTCCGCGAACAGTCACAGGCGCTCCTGATGCAGCGCGAGAGAGACCTGCAGTCCATTCTCGACAATATTCCCTCGATGGTCGGATACTGGGACGAAAACCTGATCAACCGCTTCGGCAACCATGCTTATCAGGAATGGTTCGGCGTTGATCCTGGCAACATGCCGGGGAGACATATCAGCGAGATTGTCGGTGATGAACTTTACACCCTCAACCGACCCTATCTGCAGGCGGTCCTGCTTGGTGAAGGGCAGTTCTTCGAGCGTTCAATCACGCTTCCGGACGGGAATGTCCGCTACACGCAAACAAGCTACATCCCTGACATCCGGGAAGAAAATGTGGATGGCTTTTACGTACTGGTTACGGACATAACCCAGGTTAAAAAAGCCGAACTTGCTGCCGAGGAATCCAATCGGGCCAAAAGCGTATTCCTGGCAACCATGAGCCATGAAATCCGCACACCGATGACTTCCATTATCGGCTTCAGCAGCCTGCTGCTTGAAACCGATTTAAAACCCGGGCAGAGAAGCTATATGCAAAAAATCGGCGGAGCGGCCCGTGCGTTGCTGAACATCCTTAACGACATCCTGGACTTGTCCAAAATCGAAGCCGGGGGGATGTCTCTCCACGCCAATGATTTCTGCCTTGCGGACCTGATGGTAAAGACCCGCGAACTGTTTTCCGCCGCTGCAGCGGTCAAGGGGCTGGAGCTCTCTTTCCGGATCGAACCCGGGACACCGGCCTGTTTTCGTGGAGATCCTGTCAAGCTGGGGCGGGTTTTAAACAATCTGGTTGGCAATGCCATCAAGTTTACCGGGCATGGTTCGGTAAACATCAGATTTGAACTCATCGGTCGATCCGACAGTAAAGTCATGCTTGGAATTTTCGTACGGGATACCGGTATCGGTATTGCCGAGGAACAGCGTCAAGAACTGTTCGAACCCTTTAGCCAGGCCGATCAGTCCATTTCACGGAATTATGGCGGCACCGGACTGGGGCTCTCCATCAGCAGATATCTGGTTGAGCTGATGGGGGGGCAGATTGAGTTTGAAAGCGCGCTGGGAGCGGGAAGCACATTCCGCTTTACCGTGCAGTTGGAGAAAGCATCGGATGGTTTTATAACCGATCAAAAAATCGAGTACGCTTCGGCTGCAGCGCCGTTTGCAATTGCTGATCGGCTCTCCCAAGCGGAGGATGCTCATCCGGAATCCGAAGTTGTCGATCCGGAACTGATCCGTGCGAGGCTGGACAAAATTGCCGGGCTGCTCAAAGGGCACCGTCTGGTGCGCGGTGAGTCAATTGCAGAACTGCACGGATTCCTTAAAGGGCAGGTGCCGGATCAATATCTGGAAACATTGGAGAGTCAGGTGGATCGATTCGATTATGCCGGTGCGCTCACGACTACCAAGGGAATTGCCACCCGACTGGGTCTTGAAATCAAGGAATAGCGCTAATGTTTACGTTTATGAAGTAGCTGTGGGAATTTACATTTGCTCAAGGAGCTGTTTTTATGCCAATTGCTGTATTTGAAGCGATCAAAGGTAATGTCAGTTCCTTTCTGGGTGGGGCAGGGGTGGATCTGGTTGCCGCTCCTTGTACGGAACAGCTGGATATGCATATTTTCTGCGAGTCCATCACGATCGAGGAACACACATATCATTTTATTGCCAAGCGTAAGCAGCTGCCCTTTACCCGTACCGAAGAATCCTTCTGTCGAGAATTGCTGACGGCATTGGGCGCTCTTTACAGCGGTTTCCGCCAGGAAGGGTATGCAGCCCACTTTCGCACGGCGCTTCTGGCGTCAATCATGGACATTACCGTTGCCCGCTCACTCAGGGGCGATCACCGCAAGGCCTTCTGGCCGATTCAACAGCTGATTCAGCTTCTGAAAAGCCTGTCATACCAGCGCTACGAAGGAAAACCGGCTACGACCGGTTTTATTGTTCATCGCACGACACTCCCGGTACTGCGAGCTCTGGTCAAGGAAAGGAAGCATACCCTGATTCCGCTTAAACCCTACGAAGAGCTTTCTCCCAGTTTTTTCGACAATCCCCTGACTTACCGATTCATTGATGGTGCCAATCTTTTTTTTGTAGTCAATATCCAGATGCAGGTCAGCGGCATCATCCATACTTCTTCATCGATGGTTCAAACCGATGTGGAACGCCTGACCCAGCGGGAAATCTTTTCGCTGGTTCGGCGTGCCGGTCGCGGTGCTTTCGCCGTAACGGTTAACGAAGCCTCCGAGATCGAGATCCTGGTCAGTCCGGCCCGGATGCTGGTCCGGCGCAAAGGGATCTGGGCCATTTTTGATCCGGACATCCTGCGCTCGTTTTTGTCAGGGAGTCTCGACGAGGAATCCATCGACGAGCTGCTCTGGACGGTTTATGCTCTTTCCAAACTTCGTCATGGCACGGTGATCCTGATCTATGACGGTAAACCCAAACAGCTGGCCGCTCTGAAAAAAGGTTCGGTTGGCGGCGAGGACTCCATCGGGCGGCTGCTGATAAGCCGGGTCAAAGGCGTGACGATCAGCAACCTGAAGCAGTCTGGAACGCTGCTGCGGATTCTGTCCGCCGACGGTCTGACCGTTTTCAGCCGTATCGGAAAATTACTGGAAACAGGTTTTATCATCGACACCTCCCATGCCCATGAAGTTGTCACCGGCGGCGGCAGGACCACAGCCGCCAGTGCGGCCTCTTTTTTCGGAAAAGTCATCAAGGTGTCCCAGGACGGGCCGATTGATTTGTATCAGGATGGCAGGCTGATCTATCGCTTCGGGTAAGCACCCGTTTATTGATATTTAATTGCAGCCCGCAGTAATTATGCCTTAAATTTAGGCATATCGTTGGTTTCGCTGTCAGCCCTTTCCTGAATAATCCTTCCAAATCAGTATAATAGAAAAAAACACCGCCATTGGCACACCCCATGCTCAAGTAAGGTTGCACGAAGAATTTTTTCGCGGCAAAACTTTGGCAGGGATGCCAACCGAATATGTGAGGTAAACCATGGCGAAACCGGATTGGTACGATACTGATAATTGCGAAACCCATGACAAAGGGGCCCCGAAATTCTGCAAGAAATCCGAACCGGGCGAAGGCACCGAGCGTTCCTGCGCTTATGACGGCGCCCGCGTGGTTCTGATGCCGATTACCGACGTAATCCATCTGGTGCATGGCCCGATCGCCTGTGCCGGCAATTCCTGGGACAATCGCGGTGCCCGTTCTTCCGGTTCGCAGCTGTACCGACGCGGTTTCACAACCGAGATGCTGGAAAACGACGTCATTTTCGGCGGGGAGAAGAAGCTCTACAAGTCGATCATCGACCTGGCCGGGCGCTACCCGGAAGCCAAAGCTATTTTTGTTTATGCCACCTGCGTTACCGCCATGACCGGCGACGACGTGGAGGCGGTCTGCAGTGCTGCCGCAGGAAAAGTCTCAATTCCTGTCATTCCGGTCAATACTCCCGGTTTTATCGGTGACAAGAATATCGGCAATCGACTGGCCGGAGAAATCATCTTCAAGTACGTGATCGGCACCACCGAGCCACCGCAACCGGGCGAATACCCGATCAATCTGATCGGCGAATACAACATTGCCGGCGATCTGTGGGGCATGCTGCCGTTGTTTGATCGGCTGGGAATTCAGGTTCTGTCCTGCTTCAGCGGTGATGCCAAATTCGAGGAGCTGCGCTACGCCCACCGCGCCAAGCTGAACATAATCATCTGCTCCAAGTCACTTACCAATCTTGCCAAAAAGATGCAGAAAACCTACGGCATGCCTTATCTGGAGGAATCCTTCTATGGCATGACCGACACGGCCAAGGCGCTGCGTGATATTGCCCGTGAGCTGGATAATATCGTCAACGGTCTGGAAAAAAGAGTCATGCAGGATCGGGTCGAAAAGCTGCTGGAAGAGGAAGAGGACAAATGCCGTGCGGCCATTGCTCCCTACCGGGCCAGGTTGGAGGGTAAGACTGCGGTGCTCTTTACCGGAGGGGTCAAAACCTGGTCGATGGTCAACTCGCTGCGCGAGCTGGGGGTCGAGATCCTGGCGGCCGGTACCCAGAATTCAACGCTGGAAGATTTCTATCGCATGAAAGGGCTGATGCACAAGGATGCCCGCATTATCGAGGATACCTCCACCGCCGGCCTGCTGGCGGTTATGCGTGACAAAATGCCGGATCTGATCGTGGCCGGCGGCAAGACCAAGTTTCTGGCACTAAAAACCAAGACCCCTTTTCTGGACATCAACCACGGCCGTTCACATCCCTATGCCGGTTACGATGGGATGGTGACATTTGCGCAACAGCTTGATATGACGGTCAATAACCCGATCTGGCCGGCCCTGAACACTCCGGCACCTTGGGAGAAGGATGACAGCCGCCTGGCGGATGATGTTGCAGCTGCCGCCGGGCATGGCGAAGCGTTTCTGGCAGAAGACCTCTCCGCTTCGCGAGTGGCGGTGCCCAAAAAAGCGGCAACAGTCAATCCACAGAAAAATTCTCCGGCGCTGGGGGCGACCATGGCTTATCTGGGCATTGATAACATGCTTGGTCTGCTGCACGGCGCTCAGGGCTGCTCCACTTTTATCCGTTTGCAGCTCTCGCGGCACTACAAGGAGTCGATCGCGCTGAATGCCACCGCTATGAGCGAGGACAGCGCTATCTTCGGGGGCTGGGAGAATCTGAAAAAGGGCATCGGACGGGTGATCGAAAAATTCAATCCGGCGGTGGTAGGGGTCATGACCTCCGGCCTTACTGAGACCATGGGCGATGACGTGCATAGTGCCATCGTGCATTTTCGTCAGGAAAATCCCGATCTGTCGCATGTTCCGGTCATTCATGCCTCAACACCTGATTATTGCGGTTCGTTGCAGGAAGGTTATGCTGCGGCGGTAGAGGCGATATTATCCAGCCTGCCGGAAGGTGGTGAAAAAATCGCCGGCCAGGTCAATCTTTTGCCGGGTGCGCACTTGACGCCGACCGATGTGGAAGAACTGAAAGAGCTGGTGGAGTCATTCGGGCTGAGGGTGTTGACAATTCCGGATATCTCCAATGCCATGGATGGTCACATCGACGAAGTTGTTTCGCCGTTGTCCACCGGCGGCATTCCGGTGGAGGAGATCAGGAAGGCCGGTCGAAGTGTTGCGACATTATACGTCGGCGACTCTCTGGCCAAGGCCGCTCTCAAGCTGAAGGAAAAGTTCGCTATTCCGGCTTACGGCTTCACCTCCCTGACCGGCCTGGCCGAAACCGACCGTTTCATGGAAGTACTATCAGTCATCGCCGACCGCCCGATCCCGGATAAACATCGCCGCTGGCGCAGTCGTCTGATGGACGCCATGGTTGACAGTCATTATCAGTTCGGCAATAAAAAAGTGGCGATTGCATTGGAGTCGGACAATCTCAAAACCCTGACCGGCTTTCTGGCAGGCATGGGATGCGAGATTCAGGCTGCCCTTTCCGCCACCCGCACCCGCGGTCTGGATTCGCTGCCCTGCGCTAATGTTTTTGTAGGTGATCTGGAAGATCTTGAAACAGCAGCCAAAGGGGCTGACCTGATTGTGGCCAACTCCAACGGGCGCCAGGCGGCTGCCAAGCTAAAAATTGGCGCCCATTTGCGGGCCGGATTGCCGGTTTTCGATCGCCTGGGCTCTCATCAGAAAATGTGGGTCGGCTATCGCGGCACACTGAACCTGGTGTTTGAAACCGCCAACCTGTTCCAGGCCAACGCCAAAGAGGCGCAGAAACTGGCTCATAACTGACCTCTCTCAAACAATAGGGGCAAAAAAACCGGCTCTCCGATATTAGTTCGGGGAGCCTGCTTGCGTCTGATTTAAGCGGCAGTGGCCATTTAACTTATAGCTTGAACTGCCGTACCAGGCGTTGGAATTCTTCGGCATTGCCATGGAGCTGTGCTGAAGCTGTGGCGGATTCATGTGCGCCTTGTGAAGTCTGCTGAAAAACCTCGGTTATCATATTCATGTAGCTGGATATTTCGCTGGTGGTGGCGGTCTGCTCTTCAGCGGCGGTGGCAATCTGGTTGACCTGATATTTAGCTGAAATGAAAAAACTGCAGTGAAGGATATGAGCCGTTAAATTACTGCCGGGGTAATTATCACACGTTCAATTGGTTTGCCTATATTCTGTGCACAATGTGGTGATGTTGGGGTGCTTACGTCGTAACATGCTGTAACTGTGGCAGATCGCAAGTTGGCATGTGATGTGCTAGGTAGATCATAGTTTGAAAATAGGTGAAATTTACGGCAAAGGCGCCACTATCGTTGAGATGGTGCGCCTTTTTTGCATTAAGAAAGGATGGTGAAAGATGAAAATTGCATTTACGACGTCAAATGGTGAAACCATCGACCAGCATTTTGGTCAGTGCCAGAGTTTCCACATCTGGGAGGTTGGAGCGGACCAGGCCGGCTTTCTGGAAACGGTCCGCGTGGGTGAGCATGGCAGTGATGAGGAAGACCGGATCGCCGCCCGGGCGCAACTGCTTTCCGACTGTGCCATCGTTTATACGATGCAGATTGGTGGCCCGGCTGCCGCCAAACTGGTGGCCCAGAAGATCCATCCGATGAAGACCAACTGTGAGGTCAGTCTTAAAGAGACTGTAGAGAAATTTCAGGAAGTTCTGCGCGGTAATCCACCCCCCTGGATCAGGAAGGCGATGAACAAGGGTCAAGTGGTCGCCTTTGATGAGGATTGACCGGCAGGCTGAATGACGTTTTAGATCGGTTTACAGAGCGGTTGCATTGACCCGCCCCCAATTATAAAATAAAGGAGATTGTATTATGGCTTACATTACCGGATTGACACGTGACAAACAGGAGTGGACTCCGCAGTTTATAACCAATATTGATGAAGAAACCTGCATCGGTTGCGGTCGTTGCTACAAGGTCTGCGCCCATGACGTTCTTGAGTTTGAAGAACTTGATGGCGATGATTCGGCCAAGATGTACATGCGGGTAGCCAGCGCCGGTAACTGCATCGGTTGCCAGGCTTGTGCGCGGACCTGCTCCAAGAAATGCTTCAGTTTTGAGCCGGTTGTGATGTAGTGATCGACCGGGGCCGGGAGTTGTTGTTAACTCCCGGTTCCGTTTAAGGAGACAATTATGCTTATTGCAGTCGCATCCAAGGACGGTAAGGAAATTAATCAGCACTTCGGCCATGCCGAGCGTTTTTTGATTTACGACGTGGAGCAGGGTGACGCCCGGTTGGTGGACGAAAAGACGGTCGAACGTTACTGCAGTTATGACCCGGAGCACCCCTTGAGAGGGCATCTGCTAAAAGGTATTGCCGAGGCGTTGCAAGGGTGTCGTGCCGTCGTAACTGTCCAGATGGGAGAGCACCCCAAGGGAGAACTTGAAAGTCTTGGAATCGAACCGTTCATTGCCGGTGGACCGATCAAGGCTACTTTGGTGGAATTGGCAAAGATCCTGTAGAGATAGCATAAACAAAATCTCTAAATCACAGCGAGGTGATGACTACTCATGCACAATGGCTCATTCAACAATAGCAACCTGCCGCCCTGGGTCATCGCTTCGCATCATTTCAACGAGAATCCGCAGCCTCTGGAGATTCAGGGAGTCAAGCCAGGAAACCGCTTTCTGTTCGACAAGCTTGCCAAACTGGAGAAGCAGGAAGAGCGGGCAATGGTTTTCAATGATTATATGTCGGTCAAGTTTCAGTTGCATCATTGGCAGGATCAGACCGACACCGCCCGGAAGAGCATCAAAAACAGTTATCTGCGTTTTCTGCGCGGTTGGATGATGGATTCGAATTCCGTGGAAGGCGCTGTGCTGAAGCGTTGGGTGGAAAGCCGGATCGGAATCAAGCCAAGTTTCCACAAAGCTTGTATTGATGGAATTCATGGTGAGGCTTATTTTGATTTTGCCGTGGATGTAATGAAGGGCAGCGCCCGCACCAATGCCATCCAGTCCCAGCTGGATATTCTTTATGAGTACTGTCAGATTGAATTGTTACATAAATTCCCCGACAGAAAAATAATTACCCTCTTCCGTGGAACCAACGATGCCAGCGAGCATGACGTAATTGAACAGATCAGCAAGCGCGAGCAGATTGTCAGGTTGAATAATCTGGTCTCATTTACTTCGGATGAAGAGCGGGCCTGGGAATTCGGCTCTACGGTCTGGAAAGTGGATGTTCCGCTTTGCAAGATCTTTTTCTATAACGATCTGCTGCCTGGCAGCATTATGAAGGGCGAGGGCGAGTATCTGATTATCGGCGGAGAATATCGGGTTCATAACGTAATGTGTACAATATGAAGAAAGCCCGGTCTGGACCGGGCTTTCCATGCTGCATTATGGAATTATCATAAAATCAGATCAAGCCGTGAGCTACCATGGCGTTGGCTACTTTTATGAAGCCGCAGATGTTGGCTCCAATCACGTAGTTGCCGGAAGCGCCGTATTCTTCAGCA
>JBBQCH010000111.1:0-10892 GCA_038318485.1 Geobacterales bacterium | reverse complement strand
TCGCGCCAGCAGGTCGGGCGGCACCTGCTGGATCACGGCAACCGGAAGAATGCCAAGCGCCAGCAGGCTGATCAACGGATTGAAGACCGCCACCGCCATCCACATATTACGGAGTGTTTTTGGGAAAACCCCTTTCTGCTGCTCTTCGATGAAGTTGGCGGAACTTTCAAAACCGCTGATTCCCAGCATGGCGGCTGCAAATCCGAAAAACAGGGCGTGCAGCAGACCACCTGGCGTGGGAGTTGTCATGTTGATATGAAGCAGGGTCGGGTCGCTTACGATCATAATAAAGGAGGTCACGCACAGTATCGTCAGCGTGATCATGTGGAACAGGAAGATCACCAGTGCAACCATGGCCGATTCGCCGATGCCGATCAGGTTTAGCAGCGCAAAAAAACTGAGCAGGACTATCGTTGCCGCTATGACCGGCAGCCCCGGCAACAGGTTGTGGGCGTAATGCATCGCTTCACCGGCACTGATGACAGCGGTGGCGATATACGAAAGCAGGGTCAGGCAGGCCGCGGCTGCAGCAGTGCTTTTATTGGTAGTATTCAGCAGGACGGTGTAGGTGCCTCCGTTCAGAGGAAGGGCGCTGCCGACCTCGGCGTAAACCTGCCGGAACAGATAGAGAACCGCCGCTACAACCAGCAGTACAACCGGTGCCAGATATCCCGCCTGGGCTGCGCAGAGCGCGGATACGTACAGGCAGCTTGAGGTGATGTCATTGCCGCAGATGGCGGTTGAACGCCAGACACCCAGCTTTTTTATAAGAGGCTGCACGGGCGTTGCTGACGCAGGCGAACCATCAAGGTCGTTGATCCTTTCCGACTTTCCCCAGCCGACAAAATCCCAGGAATCTATCGGGGGGCGCTTGTCCTTATCTGAAATGCCATCCATCATCAGTACCCCTCACAGAATATTTCAGGATGCAAACCGGTTAGACACATTATTCTAACAAGTTTGTGATAACATTCATATCGTGGTTGTTCAAGTGGTGAAGAAGTAATTGCCAGCCATGTTATGTTTACATGTATCTACAGATGTGTTATTCACGCCACTTTAAACACAAATGCTGCGAGGTGACACCATGGAAAGCAGTATCTGGCCCGCCGTTTCGGATTGGCTTTACGACCCGACCGTCGCCAAGATCGTAGCCGTTATTGTCGGCATAATCATAATCAATGTTCTGACTCGCCTGACCCGCCGGGTTCTCCTTGGCCGAATAGAAAGCAACGATACCCGTTACCGCTTCAGAAAGCTGGTCAATGCTGCCGGGGCGCTGGTGTCAGTACTGTTGGTCACGATTGTTTTCAGTAACAAACTCGGCAACCTGACCGTTGCCTTTGGTGTGGCCGGCGCAGGAATAGCATTTGCTCTGCAGGAGGTGATCGCCAGTATTGCCGGGTGGGTGGCGATTTCTTTCGGAAATTTTTATTCTGTGGGCGACCGGGTTCAATTGGGTGGTATCACCGGAGACGTTATTGATATCGGCGTGTTACGCACAACTCTTATGGAAACAGGAAATTGGGTGAAAGCCGACCTGTATAGCGGACGCATTGTCAAAATTGCCAACAGTTTCGTCTTCAAGGAACCGGTCTTCAACTACTCCGGTGATTTCCCTTTTTTGTGGGACGAGATTACAGTACCGGTAAAATATGGCAGCGACCACAAACTGGCGCGTGAAATTATGCAGAAAATTGCCGACAATGAGCTGGGCAGCCTGGTGCCAGCGGCACAAAAAACCTGGCATGAGATGGTCAATAACTACCGGATCGAAAACGCCAGGATCGAGCCGGTGGTAACGCTGATAGCCAATGACAACTGGCTGGAGTTCACCATTCGCTACGTAACCGACTACAAGCGACGCCGTTCAACCAAAGACATTCTGTTCACCCGGATCATGGAAGAGTTCGATGCAACCGATGGCAAGGTCTCCATGGCCTCGGCCACTTTCCATCTGGTTGATGCTCCGGTGTTCAATGTGCGTTTGACGGATAAACAGTGATCGATGGAGCAGAATGAGTTTTTTTGAAATAACAGCCATATTGATGGTGATGACGGCGCTCTTCAGCTATATCAACTACCGCGTACTGCACATGCCGACCACCATCGGGGTCATGTTCATCGCGCTGGTGGCCTCTCTGGGAATTGTTGTTCTCGGCTGGTTAGGCCTTGACGTCGGGCAGGCCGGCGTAGCCAAACTGCTGGAACAGGTCGATTTCAACCAGGCGCTGCTGCACGGCATGCTGTCATTTCTGCTCTTTGCCGGAGCCATGCATATCAAGCTTGATGACTTGAGAAGCCAGAAGTGGGCCATTACCGTGCTGGCCACCGTGGGGGTCGTCGCCTCGACTTTCATTGTGGGAGGCCTGACCTGGGTCGTGCTGGATTTTCTGAAAGTTCAGGTCTCATTCATATATTGCCTGCTGTTCGGGGCACTGATCTCGCCAACCGATCCGGTGGCGGTCATAGGGATTCTCAAAACCGCCGGCGTACCCAAAAACCTTGAAACCAAGATCGCCGGAGAATCGCTCTTCAATGACGGCATCGGTGTTGTCGTGTTTCTGATCATCCTGGAGTTGGCGCTGGGTGGTGGCGATGTCACTGTAGGACTTGTGGCGATGCTGTTTTTCAAGGAAGCGGCCGGCGGAATCCTGCTGGGGCTGGTGATTGGCGTGATCGCCTACCAGATGCTCAAACGGGTTAATAACTACCAGGTGGAAGTTATAATTACGTTGGCACTGGTAATGGGAGGTTATACCCTGGCTGACAGGATCCATACTTCCGGCCCGATTACGATAGTGGTGGCCGGTTTGCTGATCGGCAATCATGGTCGCGCCTTCGCCATGTCGGAAATCACACGTGTTCGCCTGGATGAATTCTGGGAACTGATGGACGAAATTCTCAATGCGTTGCTCTTCATGCTGATCGGTCTGGAAGTATTGGTGATGCCCTTTACCAATGCACTGTTCATTGCGGGTCTGCTGGCAATTGTCATCACTCTGTTCGCCCGCTGGACCAGCGTGGGCGGGGCTGTGCTGGTCATGAAAATGTTCAGAACGTTCAGCCCGGGGGCGGTCAGGATTCTGACCTGGGGCGGCCTGCGGGGTGGTATCTCGGTTGCTCTGGCGCTATCGATTCCTCCCGTGCCGGAGCGCCCCACCATTATTACCATCACCTATATAATTGTGGTATTCTCCATCGTCGTCCAGGGCATGACCCTGGGGAAACTTGTAGATCGAATTTATCCCTGAATCCAGGGAGAACCTTACGGAGGTTGAACATGAAATTTGCACTGATAGCGGCAATAGCTCTCTCGATGGTGATGGCATTTTTTGCCGTACAGAACTCGCAGTCGGGCCAGGTGACCTTTCTGGGGTGGTATTTTAACGGTCCGATGGTAATCATCCTGCTGCTGTCTTTCGGAGCCGGGGTGATCGCAACCTTTCTTGCGATGCTGCCCGGATCGTTACGCAAATCACTTGAAATCTCAAAACTTAAATCCAGCTTATCTGAACAATCGGCAAAAGTTGAAAAGTTTGAAAAGTTTGAAAAAGCCCGTTTTAACGAATCTCTCAACAAAGGAACCAATCATGAAAATTCCAGGATTTAAACTGATACCGTTTGTCTTGCTTGTTGTGCTGGCAGGAACCATGCTTCTGGGCGGCTGCGCACGCTATGCCCGCAACGTTAACACTCTCTACGAACCGTCCGCTGTCATTCGTGGCGGCAGCGGGGATGTTTTTGTAGTTATTCCGGAAAGCCAGCAGACGCAGTCAACGGATATCAAGTGGGTCTTCGGCAAGGTTAAGGATGATGAAAACAAACAGATTGATGAGGTCTTCAGCACACGCTCTCCGGCTGAACTAATCCAGTCCGCCTTTGGTGTGGAGTTCAGGAAGGCCGGTTATACGGTTATTCCTGCTACCAAAATTCCGGCTGCCGGGCAAAAGGTTCTTAACCTGACCAAAACGGAGATTGATCTGGAACAGGTCTCTGCACTGGCGGATCTCAAATCCAGATGCCGGGTATTGGTGGCGGTGGATGTTGTCAAAAACGGGCAGCTGATCAAGCGCCTGCAGTATGAAGCAATCTCCAGCAAGACTGATATCAGGGATCGTGACATGCTGGCCGAAACTGTTTTACAGGAGGCCCTGCAGTCGGTCATGCTGAAGGCCGTACCGGAGTTGAACGGTCTGCTCAGTAACTGAGTTTGTAACAGGAGATTGACATGATACGCAGATTGATAGCACTTGCCCTGCTGTTTGTTCTGACCGGGGCAATGGCTTTCGCAGCGCCTCATAAAAAGACGTCGAAAGCAGCTCCGACTCCGGTACAGGACAGTGCACCGGCACTGCCCGAGGCTCAGGTTACGCTTGACGGCAAGCCGCTGCTTGCCATTAAAGTCAAAGTGCTCTCCTTTTCGCCTGAGGACCGGGCCAAAACCATCTCCTCGCGCCTTGCTAAACTCGTCAAAGCCCCGCTATTCCAGCTGGATTCTGTGAAGGTGGTGGATAGTGAAACTTCCAGTGATATCGTTGCCGGTGACACGATCCTGATGAGTGTGACCGAAAACGATGCGCTGGCTGACGGCAAGCCTCGCCTGGCTTTGGCTGAGGAGTTCGCCGGCAGGATCCGTGCTGCAGTGGAAGCCCGCAACAAGGAATACAGTACCCGGACAATCCTTTTTGGCGCACTCTACAGCCTGCTGGTTACGCTGGTTCTGATAGCGACTCTTGCTCTGATCAACCGCTTTCTCCCCAGGATCATCGCAAAAATTGGGGCCTGGCGCGGCGTCTACATTAAATCAATCCGTTTTCAATCAATCGAGATCTTGAATGAAGAGCGGATCGCCGGGGTTATTATTTCTCTGGTTCGCTGGGCAAGAATAGTCGTTCTGCTGGGTCTTTTTTACCTGTATATCCCGCTGGAGCTAAGCTTTTTTCCCTGGACCCGCGGCATGGCGACCAAGTTGTTCGACTACATTCTGACACCGATTGAAAAGGTCGGAATGGCTCTCATCTCCTATCTGCCGAATATATTCTTTCTGCTGGTCATAGCCGTCATTACCCATTACTCGATCAAATTCACCAAATTCATGTTTTCCGAGGTTGAAAAGCAGGCCATCACGATTCCCGGATTTTATAACGACTGGGCTGATCCAACTTACAAGATAGTCCGTTTTATGATCATCGCCTTTGCAGTTGTGGTCGCTTTTCCCTATCTACCCGGGTCTGACTCGCCCGCCTTCAAGGGGGTCTCGGTCTTTCTGGGTGTGCTGTTTTCTCTGGGATCGACATCGGCTGTTTCAAATGTTGTGGCAGGAGTAATCCTGACCTACATGCGGGCCTTTAAATTGGGGGACCGGGTCAAGATAGCGGAGACGGTTGGTGATGTAGTTGAAAAAAATTTGTTGATCACCCGCATACGCACCATCAAGAATGTGGATATAACGGTTCCCAATGCCATGGTTCTGGGCAGCCATATCACCAATTTCAGCTCATCTGCCAAGGACTACGGCCTGATCCTGCATACAACCGTCACGATCGGCTACGATGCTCCCTGGCGCCAGGTACACGAACTGCTGATAGCTGCGGCGCAGGCCACAGAAAATATCCTTGAACTGCCGAAACCTTTCGTGTTTCAGACCAGTCTGGACGATTTCTACGTCAGCTATCAAATCAATGCCTATACCGAGAAACCCTCGGTCATGGCCCGCACCTATTCGGAACTGCACCAGAACATCCAGGAAAAGTTCAATGAAGGGGGCGTTGAGATCATGTCTCCCCATTACTCGACATTGCGTGATGGCAATATGACGACTATTCCGGAGTCATACCTGCCTGAGTCTTATAAGCAACCGCCATTCAGGGTCAGCAGAGTGGACGCCGAGTAGTCTCTTGGGGACTTGCAGCAAATGAGGAGGGATTATACTGATGGCTGATGGTCATGACAGGCATTACACGGTGATGTGGAAATATCTGTCCGCACAATTTTCAAAATACCTTGATGATAAAACGAGCGACATCGACCATCATGACGTCATCTCCGATCTGGCAGGCCGTACCGAGCTGTCCGGTAACTACTTTTCATCACTCATTTTCGCCAACCTGATAGCTCTGTTCGGGCTCCTGATAAACAGTGTGGCGGTAGTGATCGGTGCCATGCTGATCTCACCTCTGATGGGGCCCATTTTTTCATTGGGGCTGGCATTTTCCTTGGGTGACCTGGCTCTTTCGCGCCGTGCAGTCAAGAACATCACCTACAGTATCCTGCTGACGGTTTTTGTGGCGGCGCTATTCACGCTGTTATCTCCTCTCAAAGGTGCCACCCATGAAATCCTTGCTCGAACCCACCCCAATATCTACGATCTGCTGATAGCTTTTTTTTCCGGTACTGCCGGCGCACTGGCGATCTGCACCCGCAAAAACTATCTCTTTACCACCACCGGAGTTGCCGTTGCCACGGCGGTAATCCCTCCCTTGAGTGTTGTCGGATACGGTGTGGGAACCTTACAACTCGGCATGGCAATGGGCGGTTTTCTGCTTTTCTTCACCAACCTGGTGGCGATAGTTATCAGCTCGAATCTCGTTTTCTATATCCTCAGGTTTCGTGGCAGCATGGCTGAGGAACCAAAATACACCGCCCGGCGTCGTTTCCAGATTCTGGGTACCGTGCTGGTGATAATTTCAATACCATTGGTATATACGCTCGTGACGGATATCCGTAAGGTGAATCTGACCGGCAGAGTTGAGAGTGTCCTGAAAACGTTTCTGGACCGTTATCAGCATTCAAGGCTGACCTCTGTTTCCATTGTCAGGGAAAATGGGGATTTGATGGTGGCGGCTTCGGTCAATACGGTCAAGTTCATAGACGGCGAAATACAGAAGCAGATTGAAAATGAGTTGACCAGTCAGATCGGCAGACCGGCAAAGCTGGATTTGGAACAGGTGATTGTCCGTTCGGGAGCCGTGGAGCCCCAGACCCCGCTCCGGACAATTAATCCTGTAGCACCGCCGCCTCCCGAAACATTGGCAACTCTGAGAGAAAAGACCCTTGCACGCCTCAACGAAGGGTGTCGAGAGGTGGATTCCTATATCAAGCCTTTCAAAATCAGCTCATGCGATATCACCTTCTCCGACCGTAAAAAGCCGGTTGGCGTTAAGATTACGGTCGCCCGTGATTATCCTTCCATTTTGCAGGAACAGCGCTGGATAACCACAGTACTTGAAAAAAAGCTGGCCGAAAAAATTGAGCTGAAGGTGGATACAACTCCTTTCCTGCCAGCCGTAAGTTTTACCGATAAAGAAGAGCTGGATGATGCCAGCCGCAAGGCGTTGGAACCGCTCAAGCAAATTTTTACCCAATGGCCGGATTACAGTCTTACGATGGAGATTCCCCGCAGCAAGCGAATGACGATCAAGTCTGATAAACTGCGTGCAACGAACCTGAAGGCGTATCTGCTCAAGGATCTGGCCATACCTGCTGATCGCATAGCAGTGGTACGCGGTCATGAAAAGCTGATTCACGTCAAGGTTGAAAACGTGCTGCCATGATAATGGCTGTGCCTTTAGTCCGGTATTACTAATCCATTTCTTTGTCTTTCAGCATGAAACAACCCATTTCTGTTTATAATGGTGAGGTTGTCTGCGTCTATGCTTTCAACGAGTGAAAGTTCCAACATGTAACTGAATATGCGCATGGAGAGAGTCGGGTTGAGGTGGATTAGAAGTATAATCGTTTGAGTTGCCATAAAAAAGCGGGGAAGACATTGCTGTCTTCCCCGTACTGCATAACATCTGCTCCCTGACGAGCGAATCAGTGATCAATCGCCTTGGCCATTCCGAGACCGGTATTCTGGCGAACGTAGATCTCGTCGAACATCTCTTCGGAGCGCTTGTTCGGGAACAACAGTGTTCCCAGGATAGCAGCGATGAAGCCTAGCGGGATTGAAAGGATGCCCGGGTTCTTCAGGTTGAAGAGCGGTTTGTCAAGGCCCATCATGGATGTGCCTTCCTTGTTCTTATCGTAATCAGCCTTGGCGGTTACCAGCGCTTTGGCATCCAGTTCGTTGAGCGATGCGCCGGCAGGCAGTTCAGCCTGTTTCTTTTCCATGGCTACGATGACTTTCTGGGCACCGGCTGCCACTTTTTTGGGATAGGTCATGTTAGGGGAGACCATCACCAGGCCGATCGAGGCAACCGTACCAACCACGAGGCCGGAGATAACGCCGCCCGTGTTGAACTTGCGCCAGAACAGCGACAGGAAGACGACCGGAAGGTTGCCGGAGGAAGCCACGGCGAAAGCCAGGGCAACCAGGTGGGCAACGTTGGCTTTTTCAGCCATCAGGCCGATGCCGATGCCGACAGCGCCTACTGCTAAAGAAGTGATCCTGGCAGCCATGACCTGCTCGTGCTGGTCAGCGTGGCCGTCCTTGATGACGTTAACATAGATATCGTGGGCAATGGCGGCCGAGGCAGCCAGAACCAGACCGGAAACAACCGCCAGAATAGTGGCGAAGGCAACCGAGCAGAGGAAGGCCAGGAAAATATCGCCCAGAACAGGAGCGATATCGGCGCCCATCTGCTGCGCCAGGATCAGGGTGGCCATGTTGCCGCCCTTGTCGACCTGCATGATGCCCTGCGGAGTCAGGTTAACTGCAGCGCCGAAACCTAGCAGTGTGGTCAGGACGTAGAAGCCGCCGATGATGAACATGGCGATGATAACCGATTTACGGGCAGCCTGTGCGGTTGGCACTGTAAAGAAGCGCATCAGGATGTGCGGCATGCCGGCAGTACCCAGAACCAGAGCCATACCGAGAGAAATCTGGTCCAGCGGATCCTTCAGGAACAGGCCCGGCTCAAGGAAGCGCTGTCCGGCTTCCGTGCCGGTTATGGTGATACCGTCCTTCAGCAACATTTTGGAAACGTGGTCCTGGATTGCCGGGCTGTTGACGATCGACTCGAAGAAGGTGATCGGGTTGAAGCCGGACTTCATCATGACCAGGAACGAAAGCAGGAAGGCACCTGACATCAGCAGGCCGGCCTTGATGATCTGTACCCAGGTGGTGGCGGTCATGCCGCCGAAAACTACGTAACCAACCATCAGGATACCAACGCCGATAATGGCGGTTTTGTATGGTACGCCGACCAGCAGTGCCATCAATTTACCGGCGCCGACCATCTGGGCGGTCAGGTAGAAGGTGGAGACGGCTACGGTCGAAATGGCGGCCAGAGCGCGAACCGGTTTGGGGTTGGTACGGAAGGAGAGGATGTCTCCCAGGGTGTACTTGCCGGCGTTACGGCATGGTTCGGCGATGATCAGCAGAACCGTGATATAAGCCACCAGCCAGCCGACCGAGTACATGAATCCGTCATAACCATACAACGAGATCAGGCCGGAAATACCGAGGAAGGAAGCGGCCGACATGTAGTCGCCGGCGATGGCCCAACCGTTCTGGGTTCCTGTGATACCGCCACCGGCGGCATAGAAGTCGGCGGCGGTCTTGGTCTGACGGGCAGCCCAGACAACAACAGCCAGCGTGATGCCGATGATGACGGCAAACATGGAAAGGGTGATGACCTTGTTGGCCTTTAGCTCTCTTTTCTTTTCTGGGACATAAGTGGCAACCGGAGCTGGCGTGGCAGCGGTCGGTGTGGCTATGGCGGGGGCGCCTGTCGTAGCGGGTGCGGTTACTGCCGATGTGGCTGCCGGAACGGCTGCGTCCTTGGCAGGCTCAGCAAAGGCGGCTGCGGCAACGGAAAGTGTTAGTGCGGTGGCGATAATTATTTTCTTGAATGTCATGTCGTATCCTCCTTTACTGAAGTTCATCGACCAATTGCTTGGTCAGACGGTCAAAGTCGTTGTTGGCCACTTTGGCGTAGTACAGTGCCAAGGCCCAGGAAACAAAGAACTGGGACAGGGCGAACAGGTAGCCGAAGTTGATGACGCTGATAATCTTGATCTTGAACAGACCTGGTGCGTAGGCTGCTCCGATCGGGAGCAGGAAGTAGTACACGGTGGAAAAAATCCACCAGCCAAACAGGAAAGCGGTCTTTTTGTGATGCAGTTCAATGAAACGCGGATCTTTGGCAATCTTTGCCCAATCATACTGTTTTTCTGCCATTAGTTACTCCTTTCGAAATTATATAGACCTCCTGCCACAACTCCTTTCCAGCATTAATACAATAGTTATGCAGGCAGATAGCCGAAGCGTTGTGAAACTGCCGCTGCGCCTTCCAGCAACGATGGAATAATCTCTCTTTCCAGACGTTCTCTGGCGAGCCTGAACGATGGTCCAAACATGGTGATGGCACCGATGGCATGGCCGGCATAATCCTTGACCACAGCCGCAACACTTATCAGTCCATCTCCCATGCCACCAGTATCAACGGCGACACCTCCGTTTGACCGGATTTCAAGCAGTTCTGAAGTGAGTGATTCCGGGTCTGAAATGTTTCGGATCTTGCCGCGCTTGTTGCTTCGCAGCCAATCGACAACTTCTGTTGATTCCAAAGCTTTCATTGCTTTGCCGGCAGCGTTTGTAAAACAGGGAAATGTTTTTCCAATTAGCGGGACGGCTTTTATCTGCTGGTCACAATCTGCCATGTCCAGGAACAAAACCTTGTCTTCTTTGATAACAGCCAGATAAACATCTTCATCATGCTTTTTGGCAAGCTGCTCAATCACGGGGTGGGCAAGACTGATGACATTGGAGTTTCTGACGAGTTTTTGGGCGAGAGAAAAAGAATTAAATGGGGTAGGTAGTTAGCTCCTCCTCACGTGATTTAGCCAGTCATAACCAAATGTTACATCATCTAAGACAACTGGTTTGGTTGCAACAGATTGCTCCATGAGACGATAGAATACCAGACCACGGCTTTTGGACTTAC